>CAZLNG010000055.1:0-26194 GCA_964560735.1 uncultured Methanosarcinales archaeon
CCTTGTTAACCAGTGCCATCCTTTTTTCCTGATTTCTTTGAGATTCTTTATGCTAGAGTACCAGGTATCAAACAGAACAAATTCAGATCTAAAACCGTGTTCTTCTGCCTTGTTTAGCATGTCAAGAAAATTGTCATTTTTTATTTTTCCGTCAGTAACTATGTCGTAAATTCTAAAGTCAACAGGTATTATAGCATTATTATATGTCGAGACAACGGTTTCAAGATTGATCCCATTTACAATCTGATGTTTACCACTCCATTGCTTGCAAACAAGATCAATGGTTTGGAATAAGGTTTATCGAGTACAGTATCATCGATAATAAGAAATCCAGTTTCTGGAATAACAAGATCTTTTTCTTCGTCCCATAGAACCTCAGTATCAGGAGACTGCCTTAAAAGTAGACGAGTAAAAGAGTCATGAGCTGGACTATTAGAGTCTATGAAACAGCACTTAGAAGCTTTAGTACAGCTGAATACTTGAGAAGAAGCGATGAGAAAATTGATGTAAAGGAAGATTTAACACTCTTTCGATTTTACCGAGTTTTCTTGATATCGAGTATCTTCTTAGTAAGGTCTTTCACTACAGTTACATACTCTTCAAAAGAATCTATTTCCATATTATATCCTTCTGCATCGATAGTATTCCAATCTCTGAAGATCCTAATAGATCAACTGCCCTTTGTCTATTGAAGAATGCAATTGCATGAGCAATATTTATCTGATTGTTCGCGCAATCTTTTAAAATTTTTAGGACACTTTTGCGAACATCTAACCTCCTTTCTTCGCTTACTTCAGTTAGATATGCCAAAAGTTTTGGTAGTATCGTGTAACAATCATATAGCATTAAACGGCGATGGACGGATCCGCTCATATCTGATCTTACATTTTCTTCATCTTTTATGATAGGTATTATATTATTTACCGCGATTGTAATAGTTTCAGCTAATACTTCCTTATTCTTTACATTCAAAGCCTTGTTAAGCATTGATACCGTAAAATCGTCGATAATTATGTCAAGTCCGCTAGGACATACTACTACATCAAATCCACAAGACTCATTTTGTCTGAAGGGATATGGTCTACACATGGAAGGCCTGCACTCATAAATGCTACATCTATTATTCTCAAGAAGTGGACATACTTCGCTTTTGAATCTCCTAACCTCTACGTGTTGCCTACCTCGTACACTGCGCTGAAATTCTTTAGGGATTGCCTCTGTTTCTGTTTCCATGATGTGTTTATATTTCTTTCCGAGTGATACCACTTCATTGTATGCTATCCTACTGAAGTTTATTGGAGTTATCTTACAACAGTAAGCTCTGCACTCAGGTGAACATGGATAGTACGGTGAGATTTGACATACAGTATCAAATAAAGATATATACTTTTCAACTCTTTGTTTATATTCTAGTTTTTGTTGCAGTTTTTGCAATTTCAGAGTTTTTTCCATGATTAAATACCTCTTTAGCCTCCATAGATTGAACAAAAGCATCCCACTCTCTTTTTTCTACACGGCAGTAGAGCACTTGATCTTGCTCATCTTCATGATCGTCTGCATCAAATCCATACAGATCTCTCCAACTAGCTGAATCTATAATATCAAGTGACGGAAAAAGTCCATATAGGTCTGGAAAATTAGCACCTTGATCGCATTCAATAGAGATAATTATTGTTTCACCATACAGGGCCCACTGGGTGTTATTAACCACTTGTTGAAACATTATTGAAGTCTCTCTGGGTGCAAACCGTGGAGAGTCTTTGAAGAAATTTCGCATTAAATCGTCCATATCCGCAAGGGGACCGCTGACGTATTTCACAAGATACCTTTGTGCTATTTCCCATCCCATACTTCCGTCGACGTGCTTTACAAAGCATTCAAACTCGGTCAGCTCAACGTTATCTACTGTTACAACTTCGTTATGTTTTATCATCTTTGATCACTGTTGATCCTTTAATACTTTTAATGACCTATCCTCGGTGCTCAGACGCATCTATCGTCCAAAGTCTGGAGTACCGTGTTGCAGAAATGAGGAACACTTTTATGTGTTCCCTTCAAACTCTTCAGGTAATTTCAACAAAATACCATCACTATAGACCCTTATACCGTAACCAAATTTCTTTACGGCATCGTAAGCCTTTTGAGATAGTCCAGCAATTTTATGCTGTGGCTCTCTAGTCTCACCAACCTTGACCTTTTCACTATGGTCGTATTTATCTGGGAAACCTTCAGCCAATGCATTCAAGTAGTTCTCTCCAAAAACATATCTGGTAAGTATCTCATAGTCCTCAGGTGATGACGAGGCGTATATCCGTCCCTTTGCATCAAGCAAGGCTTCTTCTACCTTTTTTCCAACCCCAACTATTATAAGATCCTCTTTTACAATAGCTACGCACATTCCCTTTGTCTTTTCTTCCCATCGCTTTCTTTCCTCCTCATCTCTTTTTTTATTTTCTTCCTTTCTTTTCCGGTAATCTATCTCACATTCAGTAACAATCTTATCTATCTCTACATCAAATGCTGAGAGATCCTTTTCTGCATCTTCTCTTGTTGCGTAAACAGTTTTTGAACTGCCGAAACTACACCCCAGAGGTTCCCTGACAATATAGGATAATGTATAGAGATCCTTATGTATCTCATCAAGTGGGATGTGTGAGGTTCTATGATTCTCAGGATGTGGAATCGCGAAGCTACAGTCCACTTTAGCGTATTTTTTGCCATCAATTTCGATATCAAACTCAGAATTATAAATATGGAAATCCCCATCTTTAGCTGGCCTATACTCAAGCACAAATACTCTGTATCTTTTGGGGAGTTCCTCATACGCTGGTTGCTTCGGGTATTGTACATAGTTATATTTTGATACATATTCAAGCATAGAGTCGTAGATATCTGCGCTTTTACCGTCTATCTCAATTGTTCTCATTTTTATCACTTTCAAAATGTTAAGAATCTACTCTTGGTTTCTTTAGCGGCGTTGTCGCTAATTTCTCACCATTTTTCGATGATTTCATCTAGTCAATTTTAGTATATCTCATCCGGCGAACTTTTCTCAAAATTTCAGCAGTATTCTTAAAGGCGTTACCGGAAAAACCCTCAACTTGCAGTTCTCTCATCTAGGCTTGTTTGTGAGATTAGCAAGTTATGTCTTTACCACATGTTTTATGAGGCGGTAAACTTTTATTCAACTCGTTTATCCTTAATTACTTTTGAAGCTACAGTTTTTTGTTCTTTTGTTAGCCTACTCTATCTTTACTTGTGTCTTATGATTCCACTATCGTGTAGCTCTACAAGCCTAAAAGTTTCGATACTATATGGGAACTCCCTCAGTTCTATATTCTTCAACTCTCGCTTGATTGTAAGAATCATCGAATCTCTCGTACACCCCTTTCCTGTGAAGCTCTATACAGCAGTTGTGGCCGGTAAAAAGAATAGATTCAACTCTTCCATTGTCTAACTTCACCCGTTCCGCGTTAGTGATATCAAGGGCAGCGAATTTGTCATATAAGGCACAACCATCTTCTTCAAGAAGATATAAAATATACCTATATGTAGTACTGCTCGGCAGTCCAGGTACACGTAGCATTAAACTGTTAACTTTATGGAAATATTTTCCGTCTCCGGTTTTAGCTTCTATTTTAGCGACCTCTTTTTCAAGAGCACGTAGGGTGACCTTTGAGATATTTAACAGGTCTTTTTGCGGTTTTGTTGTACTTTTCTATTGTTTGAACTATATCTGCAGGGACATCCACACTAATATTGACAATTCGTTATCCAAGTTCTCCATTTTTTTTCAACTCTTTTGCTGGTTGTAAATAGGTTTTTTTCCTTGGTATTTTGGTCTTTTTAGCATTATTGCCATGCCTAAAGCTCACTATTTTTTTTCAAGATTCCATCTAATCGTCATCATTATTCTTACCCGGTAATCTTTTTCAAAAATTCATTAAACAATATTTAGAACGCTATCTGATAGCTTATATGTCGAATCTACAAACACTATGGTAATACCATATGTTCCTTTTAGCGATTATTCCAGATACATACTACCAGGAAAAGTCCATTCTTTATCTAGTGCTTCGATTCCAAAATAAATTCCTTATTTAATAGGAAATTCGTGATTAATAGGTAGATTCAAAAGTCAGGGGTTATGAACATACTTCGAAATCGCAATACTAGTATTAAACATCCTATGTTTATCGACGAACTCTCCTACAATATTGTATTTTTTCGACATTACATCATTCTTGCTTACTCCTCGTGAAATATTATTCGCGCTGAATACAATCTATTGTTTACTGGAGGTCATATATATAAATTATGGTTGACAAATTAGGCCGATATCGATTTATTTCCAATGTCTTTTCTTGTACGTTATGCATATGTATCATATCGTGTCGTTATAGATTTCTCTTTTTGAGTCTTATGCATACGAATATTATCAAATATGTTATAGACGGTAGTACACAAAGTGCAACATGCATAAATGTATAGCAAAAACACAATATTCTATACTTTGTGCAAAGTCGTATAGTTTAAGAATTATTTTCAAACTTTACTGATCACGGATATTTGTATACTCATATTGTACTGTATGTTGCACTTTGTTTATTGTCGTATAATTTATAACTCTAAAAAATATAAAAAATTGATTATTTGATTGAGACATTGAGAAGATAATTTTAAAGCCCCAAAATAAATGTACAGAGATAAACTCGAAATCCTAGATTCGGCATCGTCAGATGGACTTTAATTTCCTGTCGGCATCTTATGTTAGTAGGGCGTAAATAGGAATAAGAAATAAAGCAAGGAATCATTAAAGAGCTGGATGAGTTGCGGCAGTAAGCTCTTACAGAAAGAAAGTTTTTCTATATGCTCCAAGGAAGATAGTCTAAGAGGCTGTCTTAAAATTCAAACCATTTTTACAATTGAATAATTGGCACTATAATTTCAAATTCAGATTGTAAATTAATTACATCAGACTTATTTGCAATATGTATGAAATCAAATGCATTAGACATCATGGTTGAAATTTACACTTTAGGAATTTAACGGCGTCATGTGCTGATCTTAAGTTCAAATGCATAATTCCTGTTCCAATTGTAGAATCAATTTTAATTTTAAGACACGCTCTAAGAAGAAAGAAATCCAGAGGGATATGAGACTTCTGGAAAGGCGATTGAATACTAGATGTTGAAGTCCGGAATTCCGAAGACTGACATTCTAGACAAGGGAATTATCCGGTAATGTCTCTATGCAGCATCAGAGCTTTTCATTTACCGGCTACATAATATCTGATATTAAAAAAAGCTTTATCCAGTAAGATATACTGAAAAAGTAAGCATTATTCGCTGGATTCCTCACTCAAAAATGTCAATACTCTTTTGGCAATCGTGCTTTCTGGATGCTCTGCAAGGTACTTCTCAACCCAGATCTGGAAATCTGCAACGTCACTCTTTTCAACCGGTTCTACTCGCACCCAGGCATGGAAGCCTCCTTCTATATCTACACGCTTGACCTTGCCTGCCTTCTCAAGATCCTTCAGAAATCGGATTACAGTATTCCTGCCTGCTCCGGTCTTTTTTGCTATGTATGAAGTAGTTTGAGGTCTATCTGTTGACAGCACACTAAGAAAATCGTTATCATCATACTTCTTCAAAAAAGTCATGTCAATATTTAATGCATCAATTGTTTATATGTGTTGGCTACAGATACCTATATCCATAGCCAATGATAAAAAAATCAACTCAACTTGTATGCGTAGAAGGTTATGCCTTTGATTTTGATTTCTTGCTCCTCTCCATCATAGGGACTTAGGAAAGCCCCTCTGCCATCTGCTTTGACAACATCCTCGATAAACACATCGATATCTTCAATGATGCAGTAAATAATCTCGTTGGCAGACTCGCATAGTTTCACCTGCATCTCAGCCAGAGCTTTGATGACCTGCTGTGACGCGCCAGCCTTTGAGTGTGCAAGAATTATTTCTGCCTTGAAAGTCCATAGCGAATCACGAATGTATTGCTTTACAGCTTCATCTGCCTCTTCTGGCAGACATACTGCGTATTCTTCATGGTATGCAGAATAAATGTCCATTCCATAGTGATCATATTTTCCTTTGGTTATTTCTTCAGTATCGCATTCCATTATTCGGGCTGCTGCAATCTCTATTGGTGTAGTCATGTTTTTGGTCACTCCCAAATTGCTTACTATCCAATACTAGGCATCACAAGTATATAAATGTGAATGTGGTTAACTATGGTCATACATAACGCGCATAATGCACGCGGGTGCGCATGTAAATGTGCACGAGCATACATATTGCGCACGTGTGAATGGTGTTTCAAAGGAGGGTAATTTTTAGAAAGTGGCACACCAAGAAAAGTATATTAATATGTTGGTTTCGCGATTAAAAAAAGATTAGAGCCTACAGTTAATGATTTTATTACCTTAATATATTCCACTCTGCAAGTTTGTTCTTTATATCTCGTTTTTTATCATCAGAGAATGCAAGTCCCTGATAGTGATTCATACTTGTTGCAGAATCATGTCCTTGCCGTAGGCACACTGTTGTGATTGGCACACCACACACGAGCATCCATGATTCAATTGTCTTTCTGGTGGTCTTTGCAGAGATTCCGTAAGGGTTGAGATTGATGCTTTCAGACCATCTCCGCAGGTTCTTATTCCATGTTGTTTCCTCTGGTGGTTTCTTTCCATTCCAGAAGTCTTTGAGTACGTATTTGAACATCGAAGGGAGAGGAAATATTGTTCGCTGCAATTGCACCTTTTTAACTTTCTGCGCTGCTTTTTCAGGTAGGTGTATGTGATTCTCTTGCTCATTGTACCATTCAGGATGATCATAGAGCCTTTGGACTTCGATATATCGCATTCCTGTAACTATCAATACATCAAACAGGGCTTTATGCCGATCTAGCGGGATAGCGGCTCTAAGAGCCTCATATTCACGCACAGTAAGCAATCTTATGCCGTTCACATACAGATACAGTGATTTGTTATCCTTCTCAAGTTTTGATACTGGGTATTTCTCTGTCTTATGGACTCTGTTATCTTCAATTTCCTTTCTTTTACGCTTCTTTTCAATAATTTCGATTTCTGCTGGCGTTAATTCATACATATGTGATTTTCTTTGTTTTGCCATATATAATACAAAGCACAGATTATATAAAAATCTGTGTATTATTAGAATAATTGAATCAAAAATAAAAGAAAACACAGAAATTATCTAAACACAAACAGTATAATACACAAATTTTAACTTAAAATCTGTCAATTGGATAAAATCGCTAAACATTATGCATGAGGAAAATCATATTTTTCTAATTAAAGCAAAGATTGTTTACTTATTATGTTTTCTGCCACTTTGTAAACTGGAATGATTTAGAGGCTCTATACAGAAAACTGCTGATTTAATACTAGACTGATGGTGGTCGTTCAACTACGAGCGTCTAATGCAGTACTGATTGATGTTATGGACATACACACACGCATATGCGCGTGTAAGGAAAGAATTATCGAAATCATTTAGACAAAATAGAAATGATATATATAGAATTGATAACATATGGTCTGATATGGCTTCTTATTGTTATCACAAAGTTAATGCCCTGAAGTGGCGCATCATGAATTGCTTCTATCATTCAGACAAAACAGACCTTACTTGCAGGGAGATATCTGATCTTACAGGTGTGAGTCTTCGCAAGATAGAATCTGCCATGAGCTACTATCACCAGAGAAAGTATGGGTACTTCATGCGTCTGCGTAAGAAAGCAGACAATCACACCAAGGCATTCAGGTACAAGATGAATGGATATGGGTACAAATGGTACGGTATATACCAACGAAGAATAAAGATCGGTGTGGATCTCCGGTGCTCCGTAGGACGAAAAAAGGTTTACAGGATGAAACACTTTAGAGGACTCAAGCAGATCACTGTAAGGGATGCTGTGAACGCTCCTGTAACTCCGGAGGAGATTGATGATTACATAGGTCTTACTAAAGCCGGAGTTGTGGATATGGGCATTACTGAAGAACATAAGTTAGAAATAGCTGGCATCAAAACCAGCTAATATTCTTTTTGATTTATCCTTAATACTTAATTAATATATTGTTTCTGTCTGTAGATAGTTTGTTTATAAGTAAATTAGATTATATCAGAATCTTAGGGTTAATTTCGAGTTTTGCGTGAAACGCGCTTATACTATCCCAAAGCGATCCCCACACTTTCAAAATTTCGACCCTTGAACCGTCCCGATTTTGCAGGATTTCT
Source organism: uncultured Methanosarcinales archaeon (assembly GCA_964560735.1). Taxonomy (GTDB): domain Archaea; phylum Halobacteriota; class Methanosarcinia; order Methanosarcinales; family Methanosarcinaceae; genus Methanosarcina. Next base: position 8,288 of record CAZLNG010000055.1, read on the forward strand.
GCAGGCGATCCTGTAAGATATATGGGAGTGCTAGACTACTTTTTGTGACCGATACAGCTTCACATCTCTTGGTTCAGTACTCTGTAGAGTTGTATCTGGTCGCCTGCTAAGTTAATTGATTAACTGGGCTTTTTTTCTATCGTCTGTCTTATTGGCATATAAATATATTGGTTTTAATATTAGCATAATAATAAATATATTGGCGACATATCAAATATATTATGACTAGTATGACTGTTCCAATACGCTTACTCGTAAAGATGGATAAATCATTTAGGGGTAGTATATTACCACTTATCGACTCAGAAGCCAAACAGAAAGGTAAAACAAGAGCCGACATAGTAAGAGATGTTATGTACTCAAGGTTCTACTACACTCCTAAGACCAGAACCAAGACACAATTGGAATACGACTATAATGTTGAGTGCAGGCATAACAAGGATGACAGACCGGAGTATAAAAGGCTTGGATCTCTCTATGTATCCATTGACAGGGATTTTCTAGACCTATATATGCAGGCAGTTTTAGACAGGAAAGGAGGACTTGATAAGAACTATTGGGGCTTATCACGAGAGATATTGAATGATCATTACACAGGCAGGGCTGTGATTTAATGCCACGCATAAAATCTTTGGTTTAGCTGAAGGATTTTGAGATTGAAGTAGGATACATTCCGGCAGTTACAGCACTCCAAATTTACATATTCACATACATACAGGAAAACTCACCAAACCTTTAATCCTATATGAATATGTTGTTTATAGGTCGCCGCATTGCGATTATTCCAAATTTACATTTTAATTTATTAGTCTTTGTCATATTCGCTATGCAAGGAATCTGAATAAAATTTGATAATATGTCTTCTGAGATTTTTCAGGTCTTTTTGTCCATAACATTAGTAATATTTTAGCGTTCATCCCGTATCGCGATATCCATAATATACAGAGCGCAAGATGTCGATTTTTTAGGAGATTCATATTTTGTTAACATCTCAAGGCTTTTATATTAATTCCAAACTAGTAACTTTGCAGGTGAATAAATGACGGAAGAAAAAGTAAGATTCACAGTCTCAATGAGCCCAAAAATTGCATCAGAAATTGAGAAGGTTCGTGGAGATTACTCAAGAAGCCTGATAATCGAGGCAATGTGCATGGAATGCCTTGGATTGCCTGAAGGCGAGTATGCAGATGGAAGAAGGCACTACTAAGGTGATTAGAGATGACAACAATAGAATCACTCGTACTCCGAAAAAAAAATTGAAGTAATGAAATATTGGTCTGTTGAAGACATACACGAACTGATCTATGATTACATTAAAAAAAATCACACCACAATATATGGAATGTATAGTTGGTTGTGATTATGAATTCAAAGATAAATGTTGTTGCGCTACTGCTGCATGGCACTGTAAACAACCAGTAACTAAAGCGATTGACTTTGGTGAATCTGTGAATTACGATGAACATAAAATGTTGGATGGAGGTTATACAGGAATTACAGCATTAAGATCGTACTTCAGGAAACTACACCCAGACATAGAATTCGATAGACCTGATGATACAGACCGCTACAAGCTTTCGCTTGTTTGTGAAACGTTAGCGTGTTACACACTTGGTATAAAACTCTCAATAGACATTGAAGAAGACCACAGAACAATAGACTTCGGGACTGAAGAAGATAAGAAAATATGGGCTGAAGAATACGATAGACTTCTTGATTCTTACTGTTGTGAGCCAAAAGTGATTGTAAGATATGAATACGAAGAAGAATACGAGGGCACAGGCTGCTACGCAGGAAAATTGGACGCCTTTTTGGATATATGATTAAAATTCAACATAAAACACCAACGCTAAGCAAGAGACTAGTTATCGGTTTTGTTATACAGGCAAATAACGGTAAGATAATAACACCTGCAATAACCGCAAGTAAGACAAAAGAAATACAACTCTATGAACACACATTAAAGTCACATTGCGAAACATCAGTATTCAGGTAATACCAGCACCACAACACACGTATCAAATTCTTGCACACATTGACGACAGACGAAAAAACGAACAGAAATACTAGGATACCACTACAATGAACTGTCAACTGTCAACTAGAATGATATCCGGTGTGAAAAGATCAGGATAATTGATGGAGAAAACAACAACAGTGAATTCACTCAATACCTGAATTAAAGCGTACAAGTTCTTGAAGAACAAAATAAGTATTTCACAATCGATGAGATTTCAAAATAGTTAATTTAAAGAGAAAGAGATTCGGGAGCAATGCACGAAACCCCCGAAATAACCATTAAACGCCAATACACTAGTGGTTTTGTGGGTATATATATCTATCGGATACATGTGCATTGCTTCGCCCGATTTCTCTTTTTACATACTAAATGGAAGTAATAACATGGTATCATTAGATGACTTCATCGCTACACCAGAGAAGGAAATTGAACCGGATAATACCGGTTGCATAGACAAAACAGACTTTTTTACTGCTATCCAGAAAGTAGAGAAAATAAAACCAGCTACAGGACGTGATGGCGCTATCTGGCACATATATATGAAAGTCCTAGATGTCGAAGGAGTTATAATGCTCTCAAACTCCGATTTAATGGCTGGTAAAAATAAATTCGAAGACTTGTTTAAGTCACGGTTTAAATTCTTTCTGCCATTCGAGATTACGAGGAAAGCAAAAAAAGGTGAGACCGCACCGTGGAAAAAATTCCAGCTATATATCGAACAAATATGTGAAGAAATTGATCCGACAGAAAGCATGGAATGGGCTGAATGTGACATGCTACTGGAAAGCGTTGCTGGTCTTACATGGATCGATGATCCTGATAAATGGGCGAATAAAACGATGTACCGGAATGTATTGCTTCGGAAAGATCACGAAGGAATAACATACTACCTTCTGAAATCCGAAGACTTAGCTAAGATTGCGAAAGACCTGAAACTATCAACCTCTATAGAGAGAATAGGTACTGTAATGAATCAGCGAGGATACAAGAGAGCTAAGAACCCAACGATAAAAATTATGGGAGCTACTAAAAATCCTTGGTGGTTTATAGCATCTTGTTTAATTGAACATGGGTTTCTCGTATATCCGCAGTATGGTGGTTCTGCTACAGACTTTGAAGGTGATTATTAATGCTTTCACCTGTAAGGTGTGAGGCTAAGTGTGAGGTGTGGGGTATCCAGAATAGACCTCCACACCACAAAACATGCTCGCAATATGTCGGTTTATGCACAAAAAATATGTCCGGTGTGGTATATAGGAGGGGAAAAAAATATTTTTTCGAACTCCCCCACACCCCTCACACCCCCCACACCATGTACCTATATACATACAAAGCATCACGATTCTATGGTGTGGGACTCGACGGTCTAAACCTCACACCCACCACACCGGCATTAATGGGCATGTTTTCAGAGGTGATCTGAATGACAACTAAGTTTTTCGGAGCACCGGGAACAGGTAAGACCACAAAGACAATCTCTGAGTTCAAAAAAGCACTATGCGAGTACAATCCCAGTAACATAATGTATAATACATACAGGAAAAACGCAGCAGATGATGCAAAGAAACGAATCAGCAGAGAGACATGTGTACCAATAAAAGAATTAAAAAGCGTAAAAACAACACACGGAATTTGTCTTTCACTGCTTATTCATTATGGTTACATCGATGGTGGTCTGGAAAAAAAGAAATCGCCTATAATGAAAAAGAGCGACTACACGCAATTCAACAAAGATTGTGGTTATAAAATCAATCCTGATAAAGTCGTCGTTGACGACACATTCTCATCAAAGAATGATCCATATTTGTCATTTTACAGTTTGATGAAATCAACCAGAACACCATTAAACGAAATGTACGCGAATCCAATGAATGACGGTAGATTGACACAACCAGATGCAGCCAGATTCGTTAAAGACTTTGAAAGCTGGAAATCAGAGCATTATAAAATAGATTTCTCTGATATGGTTGACATTGTTCTAAGAGACAATCTGTGCCCAGAATGTCCAGTTCAGATCTACGATGAAGCTCAGGATATGACCACACAGCTTTTCGATGTGGCTCAGATGTGGTCTAAAGAGGCAGACCAGGTGTTTCTTGCAGGTGATCCTCTGCAGACATTATATCCATTCTGGGGTGCAGATCCAAGGCGCTTTATGGATTGGTCTGGGGATATGCAAGTACTGCCTGTTAGCCAGAGGCTACCGCAGAACATATGGAAGATTGCTGGTGATATAATTGAAACCAGAACACCATATCACACACCAGAAATAGAAACACGGAGTGATAGTGGCTATATATGTAAGATAGAAAGTGAACAGCTTTACGGTTTCCTTAAATTCACGCCAAAAAACAAAGATTCTACGGCATTTCATCTCGTAAGAACCGTATATACAGGATACGAAGTAGCAAAAACACTTGCATCTCTCGGAATTGTGTTTGGTGGCATTCCTGAATATGCATGGAAATATAGTGAGATGCATCTCTGCAATGCTATAAAAGCAATCAGATCCGGAAGCAACCTCTCAAAAGATGAATTAATAGCTATCATTGAATACTACAAAACAGAAAATCCTATTAATGGATGGTCTGGAAAAAAATTGGATACCGTAAAAGACGCAATAAGAGAGGGTAAAGTCAGCTTACGAGCTAAATCAATCAAACATCAAATAACCAACACAATGATGTCAAAAACACCATTTGTAGGTTGCGCTCTGCGAGGATTTAATCAATACAAAATACAAAATGCACTCGAAAATCACATACCAAAAATAACACCAGAAGAAATACAAAAAACACAAATACTCACAATTCATGGTGCTAAGGGAATGGAAGCCGATACAGTGTTCCTGCATAATGCAATAACTCCATCGATAAGTAGAGCCATGTTGACACCTAAAGGTATTGAAAATGAGGCATATGTATGGTATGTTGGCGTTACACGCACACGCATGAATCTATTCGTTGTGAAATATACCGGAAACTCATATCCAATCCCAGGAGTATGCGCATAATTCCGGATGAGTAATCTCAAGTGAAACAACAATTAACTGTACAAGGAATGGTTCTAAGAGACTATGCTCAATATCTCCAATCCCTTTCATCTGACTTTTTCAACCCCTAAGGTTGTTGGATTGTTGCAGAACACCAGCTCCTGAAGTACACCTATTTACAGCCTCTTACAGTACATCCAAACAACCAAAGAACAAATACCCGAGCATTCTCCGGATATACAGGCAATGAGAAATAGGCTAATCTGAGAGGGTATGATTGACAGACTCCGTAGGGCAAGCATAAAAGTAATTAAATCCGGTAATTACCGGATTCTTTATCTTCTTCGATTATTCCGGCAGTTATCCGGGAAAAAGTCTCGTCATCTTTGAAATAAATCTCAATGAATCAACGACCTGAAAAAATAGAAAATGGATTTATTGGTCTTGCGACATTGACGAATATAAAAATATATAATCGTGTCCGAAAGGGCAATTAAATGCCTAAAGCTTTCAGATCTTTCAGGACTTCTTTCTTATGAATGTTCAACGAAGGTTATTCACTTCCTTGCTCTAAAAGTCTTTAAATTGATATCGCTTATCATTATTGCGTGACGTCTCAAGAGGGAAGGGCTGTATCAGAGCCTTCCCATAAGCTTTACGGTTCATCCTGATCTTTTTCTGGCGCATCACAAAACTGGTCACCATAAGGAGGTTCTACATAGTAAAACTCATATTCATCCCGTCCGTACATGGGTAATTTTATCATCATAGTTTAACATCTCCTTTTTTTACGGGATTAGATGGGTTCACAGATAGGTCGAATATCTCACACGGTATATCTAAGGGAGTGTCCACAAAGATCTCGAATTTATTACCTGATTCATCAGGGATGTCATCGCCCTTCACACCTATGATGATAACGCACTGCGGTTTCTTATCCACACACATAATCTCAAAGCCGTGTTTTTTTAGATCATTTTTGTGTTTTTGTGCTTCTCGTTCATTCTTGATAGTCTTAATATGATACGTTTTCATGTCGTCCATCTTTTGGTTTGTTGGGCTTTACGCTTCCCTAGCGTGATACTTAGTTGTCTCTGCCTGTTTCTTCTATGCGGTATTTAACAAAATCAACAACTTCGTTATATTCACCTGTAAATTGAGTGAGAAAACACATAAGGTCGTCACGCCTATTTTTTCTAACTTCATCAGGCTCAGTTTGAAGGTAATTTAACAAACATTCAACCCCGCTACTGGGGTCAAACATTGGGAATGTTACACCAATTCGAATTCCATGCTTGAGTTTGTCTTCAGTGAATCTATCTTCGCATGCCATTTTGAGCATGGTCAACTGAACATACATTACTTTATACAAATCTACAGTACTCCTGCCCCCTTCTTCTTGGAAAGTCAGTAAACCTTCGAATAACATAGCTACATAGTCTAACATTATTTCCAACCCCATCGAGCAAGGAATAATTTGTACATTTTTTTCGGACTCAAATGCTACTAGGCTAATAGGATATGAACGGCATATTTTTGGATGATGCCCATAAATACTGCATCTATTTTCCTGAAGCAACGGACATTTTGTAGTTTTGAATTGCCTGTAACGCTTCTCTTTTATTAGCTTCTTAATTTTTATAGGCGTACCTGATATTATTGCGTCGTGAATTTCCACAGTTTGATTTTTTAATATTTCACTAGCTTGTTCACTCACATTTGAGAGGATACTATTGTATTCATCTCTCCCAAGTACAATTCTGTCAATCTTGCAACACGGCGCTGTACATTCTGAAGGACAAGTGTAGAATGTCACAATTTTATCTGCGTAATCATTAATTTCATCCATTAAATTACACTGTTCGACTTCTAACATATCTGCAATTTCTTTAGATTCTCTTTCATCTCCTTGCAATTTATTGAGCTCACTACAGCTTTTACCCTTGAAAGCAACGAACCCATCACCCATAAACGCAGTAACTCTATCCGTCTTGCTTTTCTTTGTGTCAAACTGAATGCTAAGGGAACTGCCAACGATTTCTAGACGTACAAAGCCTTGCTCCATAATGGATTCCACTCTCTGCATACCTGCTGACTTCTCAGGATAGTTATTAAATAGACTTGCTTTCATTGCATCTGCACGAGCCTCATTGGCTTCATCTTGTGTAATCTTGCCTTCGAACCACATTTTAGTAATAATGGAATTCATGCACTGATTCCTCGTAGTTGTTGGCAGCTTCTTCAGAATACTGTACACTTTTTCTTTTTCATTTCTCATCCTAATCACTTTTTTTACTTACAATTGTAATTAAGCGGTAGCTCCGCTCTCAGGTGTTTATGTTATTCACCCCAACAGTTATTCTCATCTTCAGAAATGAAGCTCAATCGCTATCACAACTGAACTCCGTCTCCAAATCTATCTGCAGACGCTTTTACTTCTCACAGGCAATCTCTTAGTCTGCCATCTGCAGTTAGTTAAATGACTTCGTTTTTCATTGTCTGAAGAACAAATCAATATGCTACAACCGTGTTGATTTAGTGGTTTCTTTCTCCTTAACGAGCTGGGTATTCAGCTAAAGTAATCAAAATTCAATCCAAAAGTCAGTGATAAATGTAAAAAATCACTGAACCTAAGTTTTTTTCAACTTCTTTTGTAGTTGTAGATTCTATTATCATAAGATTCAGTTGGAATCTTGGGTGGCTCCTTTGCCCATTTCCGCACGTCTATATGTTTCAATGCTAGTAATGAGAGACCCAGCAGCCTGATACTCTTTAACCTTTACTTGATTCTCTGAAACATTGTACATCTCGTAAACCCCATCTTTACAGAGCTCTATGCCGCAATTATGACCAGTAAAAAGGACAGAGTCGACTCGACCATTATCTAACTTTACCATTTTTGCATTAGTTATAGGTAGGGCAGCGAATTTTTCATGAAGCGGACAGCCATCTTCTTCCAAAAGATGTAAAAAATACTTATATGTAGTACCGCTCGGCAGTCCAGGTACACGTAGCATTAAACTGTTAACTTTATGGAAATATTTTCCGTCTCCGGTTTTAGCTTCTATTTTAGCGACCTCTTTTTCAAGAGCACGCACAACCACTTTTGATATGTCAACTGGTTTTTTTGCGACTGTATTGTAATCTTCTATTGCTTGAAGTGTGTCTGCAGAGATATCCACACTTATATTGACGAATTTTTCACTTGCTTTTTCCATTTTTTTGCCTCCTTGTCTTTTTTTGAATCAGCTCTCATGGACTGCCGATTCAGATTTCGTTTTTATTATTGTCCTCCTAAGCAGAGTCTCCACTAGGCAGATGTTATTTTACCCACTCACTCTTCAAGTTCCAAAATAGTCTATCTCAACTTGGCTTATCAGTCGAAAAAATCTGCCTATAGACTGAGTTTTCACTAGATAGGCAAAGCCCTTCTTCATACCATGATTGATATGTCTGATTTTTTCGAAGAATCTTTTTTCTTAGTTTTTTTCGAATATACCAATCTCATCCACTCTGCATCATCGTGTTATTTCTGCAGGAGGTTAGTCTCCAATTACATGAAAGTTATATATAAAGTTAACTATTGCGTGGGGTCTACTGCTACTGTTTTATATGCCATCACTGTTTTAAGCACTTTGGGTAATGTCATTTCGATGCATAATTTACTTTTAATGCCTAGAGCATACGAATATTTCCAAAGATGTAGTTTACGATAATAAAGAAAGTTCAACATATCGCATCAACTAGTGTCTTAACCATTTAATTATTGATCATTTTATAAGTTAAGAATCAGTATCTTTTGACATAGGAATACAAAAAATAATGCTCAATATTAAATTTTAATGACACTAGGTAACAATTCTGTGTTCTGTACTGCGTGCAAAGATTTGAGTAAATTCTTGTAATTAGATAGTTCACTCCTTAGGATAGAAGCACATGAATCTGGTTGAATTTTTAGTATACCTTAGGTTGCAACTTATTATATATTGTAAAAATTATAAATATCTGGATAAGATTATGGTTCTCCAACTCATAGGAGATACTAAGGGATACTTTCTGAAATTCTCAAATGAAGAAATAGAAATAAACCTGTACTTTTAAAAATGATATCAAGGGATGGAGTTTAATTTTTCACTGGTTTACTTCTAACGCTAATATCAAATGTTAATGAGTAATAAGATAGTATAATTTTTGATGAACCGTTTCGGTCAGGGCATAGACTCTAACAGGCATCCTATCATGATATTTCCCCACAATTGTGTTCGAACACCTAAAGTCAGATTGTCCTATGTGAAGACGTACACAGTTTTTTCATCAGTAGGGTTAGAGGAAAGCCTGAACTAGCAGGGCTTCCTGTTGTTATAGATCTTATGAGTGCCTTATAACTCGCTCGTTCATTTTTCAAAATTAAATTGAGGTTTGTGCATTTGGAAGGGAAATGATTAATATTACTAAACATTTGTAACTAAATTATTTTTATGAGTAAAGGGTTTTGGGGGCCGTAGACAAAATAACCTTTACAATAAAATTTAGTTTATAGAGTTTTGAGTAAGCTAGCTTCCATATGTAATTTAATGAGCAGGTGACGTGGTGCCAGTTTAAGCATTGTAGAAGAAAGTGTCTTCGGGATATGTAGAAGACTGTTTCCGCACCTGTTCTTGATTTATACCTGTGACTGTAGTCGGGTAGCTCGGAAATATAATATAAGGGATTTTGAGCCAGTAAATTAAACCCTAAGACAACCAGATAATTGTCTAACGTCTACTCGGCCTGATAAGCAGTAAAGTAAATCCTAAAAATAAACCCTAAAACAACGGTGTTATCTGTTATTTCGAATGAATTTATTAGGGCTTCCATAAGTCTCGCATATTTTAGGCTAATAAAATTATACCTGACTATGCCTGTAAGATTGGCTGCGAGGTTTAGCGTGGGTTAGTGCTGTATGTATGTAGAAGGATCAGAAAAGCTGGAAGATAAATAAGATGTTTACTGAGTTTTATGGTTATAAAGTATCTTTTTTGTTAATGCCTTTTCCATCTCTGCATATTGCTCAAAAGAGTTAACTTCTCCATAGTACCCTTCATAATAAAAATAAATTACTCTACATAATGTTTAACGTCAGAAGAGTTTGAAAAAAGATTTTTTTGGTTTTTTTGCGGGAACTTCTTAAAATGATAATCATGATTAAAAGAAAAACTTATTATAGTGCTACAGATAGAAAACGAAAAGTTGGATATTACTACAAGCTTTCTCAATTTAAAGTTAGAGAGATGCGTTTCCAATAGAAATCCCTGTTATTGAGAGACTAGCACGCAGTATTTGTTGTAAATTAAAGATTTAAATTTATAAAATTTAACAAAGCAATATCTTTCAGTTTCTCTTGTGTTTAACTTAGCTATTTAATAAGAACAAGTTAGCACATAATTCGGGGGAAAGATATCATTAATGTTCCACAATTTCCATCAATAAGGGCACGAATTTGGGTGCTTTGTTGCTATATCACAAACGTATCTAAGGGGAATTAGACAATGGATTCAGCATATAAAGACTGCCTTATGCAGCTGGACAAACATCTCAGTTCAAAAAACCTATATTGGTTGTTTGGTGCAGGAATTAGCAAAAATGCAAATATTCCTCTAATGGCAGCTTTGACAAATCATGTTTTTAAGAAAGTAGCTGATGATGGTAACCCTCTCTTTGGGAGCATGTTGAGAGAATTGAAGGATGAACTGCCGGAAGATGCACATATAGAACATATCCTTAGCCATCTTGGCGATTTCGCAACTCTTGCCGAAAGGTCGAAATATAAAAAAGTTAAAGTAGGTTCGATTAGCCGGGAACTCTCCGAACTTCGTGACCTGCACACCGAGTTGTTAAAGTGCATTTCTGAAACTATTCGATGGGGCTATATAGAAGGAGATGGTGGAGGCAGTGAACTAGTTGGCACTCGCGATCAGCCCATAGTCCAAGTGGATACACATGCAGATTTTATATCGGCTGTATTCAATCGCAGCCAAGCTGGAGTTGAGGAACGTCGCGGGGCAGTTAAGTTCTTTACCATAAATTATGATACACTCCTAGAAGATGCACTTGCTTTGAACTGCATTACCTATTGGGACGGATTTTCTGGCGGTGCAGTTGCTTTTCGAAATCATAACTATAGAGATGACGAGCCAGATTCTGGTTTTAGAGCGCATGTCATCAAACTACACGGCTCAATCGATTGGTACCAAAGCACCGATGATCGCATATGGAGAATCAGAGACGGAGACAGATATCCAGAAAGAACTAGCCGCGATCCAAGAAGGTCTAGTCATGTCCTCATCTATCCACAGGCAACAAAGTACTTGGCTACACAACGTGACCCATTTGCATCACAGTTTGATCTTTTCCGCAGATCGTTAAATTCAAATTCTGAGAATGTCCTTGCCATTTGCGGTTATAGCTTTGGAGATGAACACATCAACCAAGAGATCGAACTCGCACTACAGCAATCAAAAAACAAAACGACTATCCTAGCATTCTCATCGTCAATTAATAATGTTCTCCAGAAATGGCAGTCTTTGAAATGGTCAAAGCGTTTATATATCGTTTCAAAATCTGGCCTATACGTTGGATCCGGTCTTTTTTATCCTCCTGAAACAGGGAAAGAATTGGATTGTTGGACCTTTGGAGGGGCGACAAAACTCTTAAACAATGGAGCAGAGGCATGTCTATGAACACTTTTGATGTTGTTTCAGACCTCAAGATAGGCCATATTGTCGAAGTATCTAGCACAACAGTTCGTGTTGAACTTTCAGGTGAGGTCACAGAGCTAACACGAACTTACGAAGGACGTGTCTATCCAATAGGGCAGATTGGTAGCATTGTGAAAATTCATTTCGGGCGTCAATTGGTATTTGGTTTTGTCACCCTTTTAAGAATGCGATCAGAAGAGCTTATTGAGGCTGCAAAGCCGATTCCCTTTGACTCAGATCAACGGGTCATGGAGATAGAACTTTTTGCTGAAGGGACGTGGATTGCACAAGAGGCAAGACTTCGATTTTCTCGTGGTGTCTCAATCTACCCTTTACCTCGCCAGGGTGTATACCTTCTTACCCGACAAGAGACTATAGAACTTTATAAATCAGCCGAAGGTCAACAAGGAGCCGATGGATATAACCCGTTAGTTCCTTTTGCTCATTATATAGGAGCGGATAGTACGGAATGTAGGGCTAACATCGACAAGATGTTTGGTATGCACTGTGCCGTTCTCGGATCAACTGGTTCTGGTAAATCTGGGGCTGTAGCAGCCATACTTCATAGTGTGATAAAGCACAAAGCTAGATGTGATAATGTATGTAAGCCTAGAATTGTGATCATTGACCCTCATGGCGAGTATGGTCGTGCATTCCAAGAACGTGCTGTAGTTTTCCGCGCTTATGATCCAATTGGTACAGAAGAAACAGCAGGAACACAGATTCAACTTCCTTATTGGTTAATGTCTGCAGATGAGTTTCGCCGTCTTGTGATTGGGAAGACAGAAGAAGAAGCTACTTCGCAGAACAATATTGTCTATAAGGCACTAACATATGCACGGATGGTTGCTGCAGGCCTCATAGAAGCATCTCCTATTGATAACAAAGCAGAAGTTCCCACAGATGGATTGCCCTTAGACGAGCCCCGTCCCAAAAGAGGTGTGACGCAGGAACAAATCGCGGGTTTTGATAGAGACAAACCACGTCCATTTTCACTTCAGGAATTTTACAATCATATTTTCTACTTACAAGCAGCACGCATCGTGGATAATAAAGGTAATAAACATATTGAGCAGGTTGCACCATCTGAATTTGCGTCAAAGTTCAAATCTATTTTGGACAAGTTAATTGTCTTAAAAAGAGATCCACGTATCCAGTTTTTAATGGCTGAATGGCCATATTCAAACCCATCTCTAGCCAAGATTATTGGACAACTAGTTGGCATTCGGACTAGCGACGATGGAAAATCACTTGATATCAGGATAATCGATATTTCAGGCTTACCGAATGAAGTAGCTGGGCCTCTGGCCGCGATGCTTGCTAGACTTCTTTTCCAATATAAACTTTATCAAAGTGCATCTGAAAGAGAACGAGATCCGGTTCTCTTAGTATGCGAGGAAGCACATCGCTACGTACCCGATCGAGGGGAAGCAGAGTATGCAGTTGCACAATTCGCCATTAGGAGAATAGCACGTGAGGGCCGAAAATATGGTATAGGCCTAATGCTTGTGAGCCAACGCCCAGCAGATGTAGAAGGTACTGTCATATCACAGTGTGGAACATGGCTGGTATTAAGACTCACAAACTCAGCTGACCAACAGCATGTGGCTCGATTCCTTCCAGATGGGTTATCAGGAATGACCAAGGCACTTCCAAATTTAGCTCAGCAGGAAGCAATTTTCGTCGGTGAAGGAGCGGCGTTACCGGCAAGAGTTAGGATTTTTGATTTAGAACCTGATCAACTTCCAAAATCTGAGACCGCTAAATTTGCTCGTGGGTGGTCTGGAAATTGTCTTTCAGAAGATGAAATTGGTTTAATCGCTCAAAGAATGAGTAACTAACCAGTGATGATTGAATCAATCCAAGAATTCAAAGTTTTCTTCGAATTTAGTATTTTGAGCGACCAATTAAGTTTATGATTATGTAAGCACCCTTTAAAATTTTAATGATAAAGGAAATAGGTTTTGATATCAGTTCATAACTAAAATAAAAAGATATAGTATTTAGTAAAAGAAAACACAATCAATAGCCAATAATTAAAGAAAAATAAACTCACTAAGGTTACCTGCTGAATCATAATAAAAAAGGCTATTAATATTTTTTCATGCTGAAATTTAAGGAATTTTCTTATAAATGTATCTGTTTTCCTCCAAGAATCTCGGCATGTGTCGGGTGACATGTAAAGATTACTACCTGTTTATCCTGTGCGAATTTTCGGATAATTTCTCCAGCTCTCTGTTGTCTATCTGGGTCCATGTCTATAAAGGGATCGTCCATAATCAGGAAGCCATCTGCTTCTTTCAGGAAATATTTTGCCATTGATATTCGAAGGGACAGAGATAACACGTCCTTTGTGCCTGTAGATAATAGCTCATAGTCGAGAATTTCTCCATCATCTCGAATAAAACCTCTAGGTATGCTTTCTTCCATTTTAACGGCTGTATATCGTGAATCGGTCAGGGTTGAGATATGCTCTTCAATTACCTTTTTCAGGTCCGAATATATGGAAGAGTCCATCTCTTCTTGAAACCGGATGCTTAGATCTCTAATTCGAGCTATAGCTTCTCCTCTTCTTAGAGTAGAACGGAGTTCAGCTTCGGAATCCATTAGCTTTTTCATAAGTTCTTCGGAAGATTCATTTGGAGCGTTCCTTTCGATTTCAAGCCATTCCTCTCGCAGTTCTTCTTTTTTGTCTTTTACAGAATCTAATTCATCCTCTTCTTTTTTATACTCTTCTATAAAAATATCTGGGTCTTCTATTCCTTCAGGCAAAGGGGAAAGCTTTTGCGCTTTTTCTTCAAGCTCCTTTCTTTGAGATATTTTGCTGGAATAAGAAAGTAAAAGTTCCTCCTCTGTCCCGTATTCTTTTCTGTACATTTCAATTTGATTTTGGTGTTGTTTTAATTCCTTATCAGCATTATTAATCTCGTTTTCAAGTTCTTTTATATCAGAAACAATCTGAACTGGTGTTCTTGTTTCTTGGATGGGACCAAGTATTTCGATTTTTTTGCAGAATTCTGCATAGGAGAGCCCTTCCCCAAGTTCTCTTGTCAAAGCGTCATTCTTCTTGTCAAAAACTATCCTCAGATCTTGGTACTCTTTGTAAATAATGCGTGCTTCTTCAATGGAATCTACTTGACATTCAGTTAAAAGGTCTTTAAATTCTTTTTCAGTAGCTATGCATTCGCTTATTAGCTGTTCGATATCCTCTTCCCCTGAACTTACTTCAATTATCCAGTCGGGGTGCCCGAGTTTCAATTTTCCTCCGGCTTCAAAAGCCTCAATTTCACTCTTAGAAAGTTCCTTCGAGTACTCCTTCTCTAAATCCTTCTGAATGGAAATAGTAATGTTTTTTCTAGCTTCAAATTGGACTTTGAGTTTTCCGGCAGTTAATTTTGTTTTAAGAGTATTCAATTTGCTTAATTTTTCTCTGATTCTTTCAAAATCATCCTCTGTTAGTTTTTTCACAGATTTCAGTGCGTTTTCAGCTTCTTCCAGTTCTTTTTTAAAGCTATTTACCCTGTAAGCTTGTTCAATTAACTTTTTGTTATTTTCTTGCAAATCTGCGAGTTTTTTTTCTTTCTTTAGTTCTTCTAATTTTTCTTTATTTTTTGAGATTTGTTCTTCAAGATCCTTGATTTTATTCTCACGTACAGGCCAGTTTCTATTTACTTCAGATAAATTCTTAATATTCAAATTCAGTGATTCTTTATTTGCATCAAAAACCTTGCGAGTTTGTGCATCTTCCACGGCTTTTTTATTCTTTTCTACATACTCTCTTTTTTCAAAGATTATGTTATTACAATCGGATATTTTCCGGTTGATTTCACTTATTTTTTCTTCATATTTTTGGGCCTTTATGAATTCTCGATCAATCTCTTCCTTCTCATAGTATGCTTCAAGGATATGCCCAACACCACTTTTATAGCGGTTTTCAAGCTCTTTTCCATTCTGTGGTCTTTTCAATTCCCTGTCCCAGTGCTCAAAATAATCTTTATACAAAAGATCTGTTTCTTTCCTGAATTCATCCACTGATACACCATCAGTTTCACGCAATGTTTTACGGATAATATCCCCCAATGAGTATACTGTATCTTGGTTGTTACTCAAATCTTCGAGAGTCTTGGACAAACCATTTTGATAGGTCATCAGTATTGACCTATATGTTCCTTCTTTTGCAACTAACAGAAACTCCAGTTGTTCTTGAACACTCCTTTCCTCAGTGATTACTGTGCCATCAGGCAATTTCAACTCCGAAATATTTGAGCCTCCCCACATCCTTTTAAGAGTAAACTCCTCGCCACCATGGAGAAACTGCATTTCGACTTTTGCCGTATCTCCTCCCCCAATGGGAATGTGTCTCTGTATTTCTTTATATTGTTTGCTATTTTTTTTGAGGTTTGAAGGTAAGAATAGAACTTTTTGCACTCCATTATAAATTGTAGATTTCCCAGCTTCGTTAGGTCCACAAATTACATTAAGTCCTTTATCAAGGTTTAATTCTTTGTCAGCTAGCCCCCCAAAAGGATTGAGCTTTATATTTTTTATTATCATTTCCTCACCCCATTTATCATATCATAGGCGACTTGAAGTGCTTCCCAATCTTCCTCTTTATGGGCTAGTTCGGTAAGCAGTGTGTGGGGAAAAGACCCTTCGGTAAATTCTCTATCAATGATATCAGAAGTTATTGCTCGGGCTACGTCACTATAATCCATTTTTATGTCAAAAAAGCTGTCTTCGAGTTTACTTCTTATCTGTTCAAGTTTCTCATATTCCTCCTCCAGAATCCTTCCTTTCAATTTTAACTTCAACAAAATACTCTCATGATCCAATGGTAGGGAGTTAGTAATTAAGGATTCTATGTCGGAATCTGGAGGAAGTGTTAATTCTCTATGTATGAATCTGTACTTGCCTGTTGATATAGGCACAGGCTCTACATTTTTCTCATCATCAAGCTTGATTATCCAAGCCTTTCCTTCATGGTTGCAATCAAACCCATCTGGTTCCGGTGTTGCCGGATAAAATATCCTGTCTCTTGGCCCCGGATTCTTTGGGTACTGGATATGTGTGTGTCCCAAAAGCCATAAATCCAAGTTAAATGCCTCAAGTTCTGACTGTGTCATTGGGAAGTAATTGCCTTCAAAATCAGGGGAAAAACCTTCGAGGCTTCCATGGGCAACTCCTATATGAAACTGTACATCTTCATCTTTTGATACATTTTTTATCCAATCTGTACTGTTTTTACAGGAATTTTTTGCATCACAGGGGGCTGGGTAAAGATTGACATCCAGCTCATAGTGTTTAAGTGGTTCTACCTGTTTATTCTTTAGAACGAGGACATTATTTTCAGCACTTTCTTCAAAAATGGGCCACAGGTTATTCTGTCCATTTAACATGAAATCATGATTTCCAGGAAGCACTGCAACAAGATTTCCTTGGAATTCCCTAAGTGTTTGGGCAGCACGTAAAATATCTCTTTTAGCCACATTTACCCTTTCAAAAAGGTCTCCAGCCACCACAAAAAGATCACAATGCTCTTCATTGGCCTTTTGCACAAGATTTGAAAGAGTTAAAAATCGGGCCTCTGCAAGTTCCCCTTGGACTTTTGGGTGTGTGGAGAATTTCATTCCGAGGTGTACGTCTGAAGTTAAAAGCATTTTTAAACTCATCAAAAACCCCAATATTTTTAGATGCATATATCAAATATTAGTCGAAGTAAAATAATATGTAAAATACGATGAAATATATAAGTTGATTAGATTTGATATTGAAGCTTCTTAAACAATAGCATTTATTATTTATTAAATAGTCAAATTTTTATAAAAATCACAACCACTAATACATAAATAATACAAGTTTCTCAGGTATTCCCATGTTAGAAGAGCTCCTCACAAACCTTACTTCTAGGCAAATAGAAGCAGTTGAACACAGTTCAGGCCCATTATTAATCCTTGCAGGGGCAGGTACAGGCAAAACTACAACAATAACTGCAAAAATTGCCTTTATGATAGAGAAACAGGGAATCGAACCGGGAAAAATCCTTGCTCTAACCTTTTCAAGAGAAGCTGCCAGAAACATGGAACAGAAAATTCGTGCAATTCTAGATCAAGGAGCTGATGTAAAGGTTAGCACTTTTCATGCCTTCTGTGCCGAGCTGA
>CAZLNG010000056.1:0-25964 GCA_964560735.1 uncultured Methanosarcinales archaeon
AGCATATTGGGCATCAGGTTCTCCATAGCTTTTGGCATAAGGTCCGGAAGCTGTTCTCTCATATAATCAGGCATGGGGACTTTTCTTTCCACAGCTTTGAGCATATCAGGCATAACCTTTGGCATGACTGAAGGCATCAGCCTCGGCATCATGATAGGCATCATAGGTTTCATCATAGCATCCATGCCAGGCACATACTTGACCATTTTCATCATGGTCTGAAGTGGAGCTGGCATTGCTGCCATCATCTGGGGCATAAGTTCCACCATTAGCTCAGTCATGTTCTCAGGCTGCATAAGGGCTATCATCTTTTCAAAAGGAACCCATGATTCCAGAGTATAGGAAGTAGAGTCCGGGATATTGTAACCTAGACTTCTTGCAACAAGGGCCCCCAGGTCCTGAGCCTGAATATTCAGATTATTTTCCTGAGCTGCCACCCTGAATTGGAAGAGACAGCATGGACAAAGAGCTGCAATAATATCGGCATTAACGTCAACAGCTTCCTGAAGTCGCATGTCCCCCAGTCTGTACGCAACCGACGGTTCGGCAATCAGGCTTACGACTGAACCACAGCAGTGAGCATTTTCCCGATTATATTCAAGTTCTCTGAACTGGATTCCGGGAATGGACTTCAATAGCTCTCTCGGAGGCTCGTATACCTTGCCTCCGGCTCTTCCCAGATGGCATGAATCGTGCCAGGCAACCACTTTATCCAGCGGCTGCTTGAACTTCGGCTTAAGAATATCAAGGCGATCTGCGAGGACTTCAGAATAGTGTTTAGTCTCAAATCCGTATTCTATCCCAAGCTTCTTCGCCCACTGCGG
Source organism: uncultured Methanosarcinales archaeon (assembly GCA_964560735.1). Taxonomy (GTDB): domain Archaea; phylum Halobacteriota; class Methanosarcinia; order Methanosarcinales; family Methanosarcinaceae; genus Methanosarcina. The sequence goes on from CAZLNG010000056.1 coordinate 825, forward strand.
ATAGACTGTGTGCCACATTAACCAGCAGGCAGGACATGAGGTGATGACGGTTTTTACGCCTTTCTTTTTCATGTTTGAGACGTTCATCCTCATTATCTTTTCAAAAACGTCCCATCTTCCGGCAACAAGCATTGGAATTCCGCAGCAGGCTTCTTTGTCAAAAAGGCCTGTAAACTCTATTCCTGCATCATCAAGCATGCGGACAGCCCCTATTGCCACATCGTTCTCTACGAAGGATGCAGTACAGCCTGCAAAGTAAGCGTACTCAGCTTCATCCTTCATCTTTGCCCGGATATCCTCAGGAATCCATTTATCCCTGTCTTTCCTGTAGTTTGCCCAGATATTTCTTTCTTTCAGCAGGCTTGCAGCCATGATCTCGAAGGGCGGAAAAGTCATTTTTTTCTCTTCTTCCACAAGCTTTCCGCGCATGGTCATCCAGGAATGTTCTATCGGCATATCCAGTTCACAGCGGGAGTCGCACATCTGACAAGTAGTGCAGGCAAGGAAGGTGTTTGCCTGCTTCTGGTCGAGTTTTTCGCGGCCTGCAAGGTATTCCTTGATGAAGAACCATTTTCCGCGGGGTGACTGGGATTCCCATCCTCTGCCATAATACTGGTCGCACTCACTCACACAGTATCCGCACTGAGAGCAAGAGTAAGCAAGTTCTGCAATCTCTGCAGGAATATCTTTTTCGTCCTGGAAGGAAACTTCCCCTATTCCTGACATATTTCCTACAAACCTGCCCATAGGTTCGAAGGAAGACCCAATAGATACTGCGGTGTTAAGAAGCCCCTTTCCGTCCATTTTCTCCGGATTCATGATTCCATTGGGATCAAACTCTCTTCTAAGAGCCTCGATTTCAGAAAGCCTGTCCCCAAAGACACTCTTCTTCTTCGAGGCGAAGAAAAGCCCTGAGGAATAGGCCCTGCCCCCGTTTTCTTCTGCAATTTTCAAAATGCTCAGAGAAAGGGCAAAAGCCGTATTGAAGAGTACAGAACGTTCAGAGTGCCGCATGAAACAGAGAAGGACAACGTTTCCATCACTGATAACCATCCCTTCCGTAAGTACCGGGAGTTTGATCCTCTTTTTAATCTCTTCAAAAGCTGTATCCATTTTCTCAAGAGGCACCAGAATTTCGGCAGGTATGAAGGAAGGTCCGAGCCTCTTAACCTTCATGGACTTGAACAACTCTTCAGTTTCGTGCTTCGAAACTTCATCAGGAAGGATTGTACCATTGGAGCTTTCTATTGCTTCTTTCAGACCTGAAACTTCCCTGGAAGCAGGATACATAAAGGTGCAGACATAAGCTACTGGTAGCACTGGCCTGTCTTTGTCCACGACTTCTCCATAGTGGAGTTTTCTGGGCGCTTTGTTCTTCATGTCCGCCCATTCCGGATTCAGGAAGGAAATGGACCAGAGAGGGATGTTATTTTTGTGAATAGTTTCGATTGCTTCCTTCATGGCTGAAGCGCTGGGGAAACTGGCAGAAACGGCTCTTCTCTCTTCTAATTTCTGGACTTTCAGGGTAATTTCTGTGATGATGCCTGTTGTTCCCATTGTTCCTATTAACTTATTCAATTCAGAACCTGAAAAATCCCTAATTTTTCCATTGGGCAGGACAACTCGGGCTTTCTCCATACTTTCGTAGCTCCAGCCAAACTCATAACTTCCATAACCAGCCCCACTCTGGGCAAGCCAACCTCCGACTGTCGAAGAAGGAGCACTTGAAGGGAGAGCTCTTACCGAAAGACCTTCTTCTTTCAGCTTCCTCTCTAACTTCTCCCAGATTATCCCGCTCTGCACAACAACCTTCTGCCCTTCGGAATCAACATCTATGATCTTATTAAGTAGTGTAAGATCAGCAACAATTCCCCCTTTTGTAGGAATCACCCCGCCGTACCCAGAAGAAGCCCCTGCACGTGGGACAACCGGAATCTTATGTTTGCTGGCGAATTCCAGGAGGTTTACTGCATCCTCTTCTGTCCGGATTTTTACGACAGCTGCAGGATCAGTGTTTCCAATTACCTTCTTGACAAGAGGAGGTAAAGCTCCTATATCGTGATTGTAATAGTGGCGTTCGCGTTTATCAATATTAACGCATTTCCCGAAGATCTCGGAGAGCTCTTTTTTTATTAATTCTGAAAGTTCCGGTACATTTTTTGCTGTCATATTCATCTCCTTCAAAGTTAAGGCCATTTTGTATACAGTTTAAAGTGTGCGCAGATTATCGTGCTAAGTCAGATTATGAAAATGTTTTTCTAGCTCCCCTATAATCGATGCTACATATTATCAAAATAAAAATATTAACAAGGAGAAGAAACATTAATTTATATCACATGTCGTTTTTCTTTTTCTGTTACTTTTTTTATCTAGCTTATTGCATCTTGAATCTATAAAGAAAAATTAAAACTGAAGTGCTTCCTTCGGACATACGGTCACACAGCGCCCACATTTAATACAATCTGGTTTTGTTTTGCTCTCGCGGATTTTAAGCTGCATGGGGCAGACTTTTTCGCATTTGTTGCAGTTAATGCATTTCTCCTTTGCAAGCTTGAGCTGGTATCTATTTCCACCAAGCAGACGTTGAACTGTTCCCATGGGACAGAAGGAACACCAGGTCCTTGGGCTCAGGTAACTGCCCAGAAGAACTGAAATCGCAGTTGTTACGAGACACATAGTCACAAATACCATGCCGATTTTTTCAAATGTGTTGAGGCTTCCAATTATGCTTATTACTCTGTATCCCATAAAGCCCATCAGAAGGAAGAAGATTGGCAGACGAATCCACATACTTCTGAAAATGGCTGGTATCTTCCTTTTCTTTGAAATTTTACTGACCCAGAAATCAACAAGGCTTCCCCTGGGGCAGAGGTTTCCACAAAACCACCTACCTCTGAAGGGGCTACTAAGGAAGATCGCTGCAAAGATCAAAATCATGAAATATCCAAGCGCAGGATACCAGAGTCCTCCGATGGAAACAATAAGGACGAGGATTCCCAGGTAAGGTGTGATTTTTAGCAATTAATTAACCTCCGCTTTCCCATTTTTCAAGCTCCTGCCCAAGTCGATCGGCCCAGGAATTTACTACACTCATAATAATATTTTTTATTTTAGATCTTGAGTGGATTTTATATCTGAAGACATAGCCTCCTCCATCAAGGTTCTGCTGAGATCTCTGTAGAATTTCTTTTTCGTGCAGTTTTTTGACAGAGCGCTGAATTGTCGAAATATCCAGTTTCAATACATTAGAAAGAGATTCAGTATCGACCCACTGCTCGGTTTCATTTAAAAAGTATTTCATTACTTTGAGATCTGCCCTTGTGAGATTAAGAGCACACTTGATAACATCTTCTACTTTGAACTCTTTACAAGCAAAGTCTATCATATCCAATCCCTCAAAAACATTGCAGTACTGTAATTTCACGACAGTAATATATATACACTGGCAAGTACTGTATTCTCCAGCCAAAAATTAGAAGTACCTTATTTTATTGATATTGTCTACGCTCTTAAAACAACAATTTCGCTCTCAGGCAAATATACCAGTTTTATCACTATCCTGAAATACAGTAGATATATTTGGTACAGTAGAATTCCTGACTTTAATTTTGTTTGAGAAAACTATTTTACAACAAAAAGTCTTTTTCCCAAAAGAATATTTTTTATCCCTTTTATGGAAAATATATGCCATTATTACTAAGTTTTATCCGGAATATCTTCTGAAATTTCCCCATACTTCGAATTTCAGATAGCTTTTTATACTGCGTTTCCAATTCTGCAAATGCGGTTTAATGAGCAGTGTTTGCGGTAAGGCTTTCTTTTCCACGAAGAAACCTGCTTTTTGCTCATGCTTCCGGCTCATTAAAATCCACAAATACTCCACAAAAAGCCGGCAGGTTTATCCTTTTTTCCTGTCGGCTCCACACACCCTTTTCTCTACTGTTATTTTCAACGTATGTTTAATTTAGCCTACATACGCACTATATAATTCCTGAAAACACGGAAAAAAGAAAATAAAGAAAATCTTTCTGTGTTTTTCCGTGCCTCTTTAAGTACTCTCAATTTCGGGAAGTTATGTTCCAAAAGCTGTCTGTGAAATTGTATTCTCAATTTCACTCTTTAGCTCATCCGGGATTCCCCTTATCCCGACATCGAGGAAGCCACGCACAATCATACCCACGGCTTCTTCTTCTGTGAGTCCTCTAGCCATGAGGTACTCCACCTGGTCTTTGGCAATTTTCCCAACTGCTGCTTCGTGGGTAAGTTCAACATCATCTATATTTGCTTCAAGGATAGGAATCGCCAGCTGGCTTCCTTTGCCTGTAAGGACAAGTCCTTTGCACTCAAGGTGCCCTTTTGACCCTTTTTTATTAGCAATCATTTCTCCCCTTGCAATAATTCTTCCGCCTATTGTAATTGTCCTCGAGACCAGTTCTGCTTTCGTGCCCGGGGCATTGAAGACTGCTCGGCTTCCGAGATCAAGTTCTGAATCCGGATGGGCAATTGCTATAGTATTTAGCCTGGTTACTGCCCCTTCTCCTTCGAGCCTGACAGTTGGGTAGGTCTGTACTGAACGCACGGGTTTGAGACAAATATAATTGCTGACGTAGGTTCCTCCTTCTTCCACCTGAACCACTGTTCTGGGACGGACTCCTATCTGCTCGGCCCAGTTATGAATCATGGTGAAATTCAGGGTAGCTCCTTTTTTCACGTACATCTCGGAAATTCCCAGATGAAGCCCTTCCTCCACGCCTTTTTTGGATGTACAGCCTGTGATAATATCAAGGCTGGCACCTTCTTCCACAATTATGATGTTATGCACAGTCTGGTATGCCTTTTCACTGCCCAGCATAAGGCAGGTCTGCACTGGCATTGTAGATTTCTTTCCTGCAGGCACCCTGATGAAATAACCATCCGCGTCTTCGAGGTAGGTTTTTGCAGTATATTTGTCAGCGTCCACTTGAACGAGTTTCCATGAGTAATCTTTGAGCCACTCATATTTCTCCATGGCTTTATGGGTGGACATAAGTTCCACATTTTTGTCTTTCAGGGAAGAATGTGAGACTGCATTATCAAGTACTAGAAGGCTGCCTGATCTGCCTTCCTCGCTTGGGATTACTCCAACCTGAAGCAGAGTTCTTTTGCTTTCCTCGTCAAGGTTTTCGAGGTCTTCAATAGGTTTGCTGACCTTGGAACCTTCTTCAAATTTTTCCAGTTCAAAGTCTTCTCCAAAAGACGCTTTCTTACTGGCTGCGCTTTCAGCTCTTTTTCTCAGGTTCACCTCATCAGTCTGCATTTTATACACTCCTCATACCCTCTGTTTTTTATTTCTTCCAGCATTTTCAGGGGATTTCCGGAACACATAACCGTCCCATTGCAAAGAATATATCCTCTATCTGCCTGCACATAATCCAGAACCTGACCTGTGTGGGTAATGATAAGAGCCGATTTTCCTTTCTTGCATCTCTCGCCAGGGCAATCCATACCATCTTCAAGTAATTCTTTTATCGTCAGGCCTACCTGCTCGATACTTACAAGATCAACTCCTGACTCGGGCTCATCCAGAAGATAGAGACTTGCGTTCTGGGCTGAGAGCTGCAGAAGTTCGGAGCGCTTAATTTCCCCTCCAGAAAAACCTACGTTTACATCTCTGTCCAGAAAACGTTTCATATCCAGCTTTTCTGCAAGTTCTTCAGGATTTTTCTTTCCTTTAGCCATTACCCTAACAAGATCTTTCAATTTAATCCCTGACATATCAGGAGGGCGCTGCATCATGATTCCAAGTCCACGGCGGGCTCTTTCATCCACAGGTAGGCCGGTAATATCTTCTCCGTTGAAAAGAATCCTCCCTTTCACAACCTTGTACTCGCTAAAGCCCATGATTGTTCTCATCAAAGCTGATTTTCCAGCTCCATTTGGCCCAAAAAGCACATTAGTGTACCCTTTTTCGACTTCGAGGTTAACGTCATGAAGCAAAATTTTCCCGTTGACCTCTACAGTCAGGTCCTCTATTTTTAGCATAGGTATTTCTCCCTTTATATTTAATACGGGTTCCCCTTTTTCTTCCGTATATCAAGAAATCATTCAAAGCACAACTTATTCAAAATGTGTTCTAGCAGGAAAAACGGGAAAAATCAGATAACTCTGGATATTTACCTGGTCTCCGTTATTTCACACTAAGTCCTTTATTCTTTTTAGGGGGCATTCTATTTCTAATTATAGATTCTTCTTAAATTTATTGGATTCCTTAAACAGCAGAGGCTAAAATTATTTTAAGAAACAAAACTAAGTTCAGCATCTAAAGAACACAAATATAAAAAATAAAAAAAAGAACTAACTAATAACCACACTCAACCAAGCTCCAGGCATAAACCAACTTCGACCTCTATGAATTCAGAGGGAAAGAGCTCTCTAATTTTTTCTTTATGAACAGTGCAGTGTCCTGCTGCTATGAGTTCCAGTCCTTTCAGCCTTTCAAAATCTTCGCTATCATGAAACCCTCCAAAGATTCCCTTTACTTTTCCATGGTGAAGGGCAGTGTCCAGAATTACGGCGAGCCCAGGGTGAGCACAGCCTGTAAGTATGTAAGATCCATTTCCCGTATCCAGAATCAGGGCCTGTTCTTTGATCTTATTTCCGAGTTCTCCTGTACTTCGTACACCCTGAGAGATTTCCATAGAGTCCTTTACTTCAATAAGAGTAGCCCTTTTTTTAAGTTCTTTTTTCAGGTTTTCTGAAAAAGATACGGGAACATAGACTGTAAGTCCGGGATTAGCCTGAAGAACTTCAGGAATGCCCCCAATATGATCCCAGTGCTGGTGAGAAATAATAAGCTTCTTAATATCTAAAGGATTAATGTTGAGTTTTCTCAGGTTTTCAAGAAGAAGAGACCCATCCCATCCAGTATCAAAAAGGAGAGATTCACTATCTGTTTCAACAAGAACTGAAAATCCCCAGCTTTCTGTAAAGTCCTGACTGGCCTTATTGTCGTAAATCACAGTAAGCTTTAACATCGCTCTCCTTAGATTTCTGACATGGTTTTGTATTCCAGAACCGTAGAAACAGGATTTGTCTCAACTTTAATTCCAGTCTCTTCAAGAGCGCAGATCCCATTAATCCCTCCTACGATAGAAATTCCGAACTTTCCAGTCTCAACAGGAGCCCCAAATAAACACTCATCAATTTTCCCTGGAGGGAGGCAGCCCCCTAGCCCCGCTTTATCTGCAAGTTTAATAACTTCCATAGCCTTCTCATAAGCTGAAGAATTGATCTGCCGCATATTGGCGAGGATTTTCCCTTCTCCTTTTTCAAGCACATCGAGAACTGAAGTCGTCTTTCTATTCATAAATATTTTTATTGGATCAATGGAAGTTCCACTGTAAGAAATCAAATCCAAAAAGTGTGAAGGTTTTCGGTTTTCTATCTGGAGAATTCCTCCGTAAGCAGGTTCTACAGGAATGCCCGCTTTTAGAAGAAGTCCGTCAAAGGTGACACTGCATACTGTAGCTATTCCGACTTTTCCTGGAGGGAGAAACATCAATTCTTCATCTTCTTCGAAAATTCTCACTCTGGGGCTTATCATATAACCTGAGTGTGCAGTATACGAAATCACATCAGTGACAGTTTCTATATCGTCCTTATCAAAATAAGAAATATTTACCGCTACTACCCCATCGTCGGTTTTGGGGTTATAAGTGGTTCTGAACGCCATTTCTTCGATCCGGGAAATTACAAAACCAAATCTATCCCCTATGAGGGCGTCATTCATTTCACTTTCTCCCAGTTCGGTAAGTGTACGCCCTGCATACCCGTGCTTACGTGTGAACCCTCTTTCATCCAGGATCCTTAGATGGTAACGGACAGCCCGCTCCCCTATATCATAGCCTCTGTTATTTAATTCATCAGCTATAGCCCGGGCGCCTATAGGCTTATCACTTTCGTGAATTACCCTCATAATTTCAATGAGTTTTCTTTCAATTTGTGGATCCATCATGTTATAACACCATGTACCTTTTTTAAACCCTGAACTACTGATAATATGATAAAAAATAAATGTGGTGTTTAAGTGTCCTTTGAACCCGACTTATTTCTTTCAGCTGCTCAAGAAGGATTCAGTTCTTCATTAAAATATGCAATTATAGTAAATCTTTTCGTACTTAATATAATTTGTCTATCTATCTTTAGAATCCATCTTTCAGAGACCTGCAAAAATCAATTTACGAATTATAAAAATGTTTTATCGGCAGATCCTTTTTTAATTTTTCCTCTTATAAAGTCAAAGATAAGTAAGTTTCCAGACAAATAAACAAGATTTCATATTAACATACGTATTAGTGAATAAGTTGTCAAATAAAATAAATTCTCAAAATAGGATTAACTCTTAAAATCGAATGATTCTTTAAACTAAGCGATACGTTATACAAGCTTTATCATTCCAGCTGAGGGAGAATAGAGTTCTCCTGAATCCTGACATTTTTTGAGAATTAAATCAAATTTCTCCTGACTTATTCCTTTTTCCAGAGCTTTCTGTTGAAGATCCTTAATTGCCATTGTTCCACCTGAAGCTTCCAGAAGCTCCAGAAAAATTGATTTGTGGTTTTTTTTAAGTCCGAGATTCTCAGAACTTCGGCTTTCAGATAACTCAAGTGTTTTTTCCACACCTCTATCCTCAAATTTTGAGATTTCATCCTGTTTTTTGGGGGGGTTCAGTGAAAAGGTTTCTATTCCTTTTCCGGAAATTTCGGCTTGCAGACAAGTTCTAAAATCCACCGCATCTGCCAGTTCCTCTGAAGAATGAAAAACTCTCAATTTTCGGGCATTCAGGAGGGCGCCGCAACACTGGCAGCTAAGGGTTTTTTTTCCTACCTCGGTGATCTGAGCGTGCTGTTTGCATTTAGGGCATACAATGACTGCGTAGCGAACTTTTTTTGGTTTTTCTCCAAACTCCAGTTGACTCACTTCCCATACCTTCTCTGCCTCTTCTGGAAATCCCTTATCACCCTCAAGAGGTCAAGTCTTCTGACATCGGTCCAGTTGACGTCTGTAAAGAAAAGTTCCGAATATACTGACTGCCATACCAGAAAATCCGAGAGTTTCTGCCCACCAGATCGAATCATGATATCTGGTTCATGCTTTACCAGAAGATGGGATTCGAGCATTTTTTCATCCACATCTTCCGGCCTGACAGCTCCTGCCTTTACCTCATGAAGGATAGTTAATACTGCCCTTGTAATCTCATTTCTTCCTCCAAACCCAAGTGAGACATATACAAAAAAGTCCTTTCCTGGGACTTTACCATTTACCTCACCTTCCAGGCCATAAATCGTATAACCCGTGCCTGCCGGAAGATTGGAAAAACTCTCTTCCAGTTTGGTTCTGAGAGTTGATGCTATCTCTAATTTCATGGAAAGATCAGTCTTAAGAATGTCCACATAAGTGCTTACAAATTCTACCTTAAATTTCTTGAAAATAGTAAGTGCGGATAGAAACCTTTCCATACCTTCAGGGTCAAAGAGATCGGTTTCCTTGAGTATGATTGCTACATGCCTGGGAATCTTTGAGGATGATCTGGTAATTTGCCAGGTAAGGTATCTTTCGTAAAACGGGTAGACAAAAGAAAATAAATCCATCTGAAAAATATCCTCCCTGACTAGCTAAAACAATCCAGTATTTCTTCTTTTCCATTATTTTAACAATAATTCAGACTTTTCCAGATGTAAAAAATTTCCAGAAATAAAGATTTAGGGATTTATTTTGCAGTAGAAACTATCTTAATTACATCTCCATTTTTCATTTCATGCTTTTCCCCAAGCCTTAGCCTTGTTCGAGCATCTACTGCGTACAGGAATCTATCCCCTATTTCGGTATGGATCTGATAAGCAAGGTCGTGGCATGTAGAGCCTCTTTTCATAAGATAAGCATCAGGAAGCATATTTCCCACTTTATCCGACCATTTCCCTTCGTCTTCTACGGGATATACAACTATAAGATCAAGAAGCTCAAAGACTGTTCTGTTTATGCATTCCTGAACACCCGTGCTGCCAAGTCTCTCAATGACCTTCTGGATAGCTTCGAGCCCCTTTTTCTGAGCTTTTGTAAGATCCTCAGTAAGGATTTCAAAACTATTATCTCCAGGTGAATACCTTATAATTCCGCTTTTTGCTGCGGATTTGAGCGCCAACTCGGCTGCAGCACTTGCAGGCACGACTATTCGGTCAAGGCCCTGAAGTTTGTCCAGATTTTCTTTAGGGGCAATGTCTGCTTTATTTGCGGCAATAAGCAAAGGCTTGCTGATCTCCCTCATTTTATCGCAGAGCCGGATCATATCATCCTCACTCCATTTAACATGATCTACTCTTGCAAGCCCTGTCTCTATGAGAGCTGAGTTTACATGTGACTCTTTTATCCCGGCTCCGGCAAGCTGTTCTGCAATTACGAGTTCAAGTTTAAGCCCTTCAGCCTGGATTTTTCTGGCAAGCTTGAACCAGTTTCTTTCCAGAATGCCATAGAGCCACATTGTAATTTCCCTGTTTAAAAAAGCCACATCTTCAAGGGGGTCGTGATCTCCTATTTCTACAGGGTTGCCCTCTGCGTCGGTCCCACCTGAGGCATCTACTACATGAATAATTGCCTGGGCCTGCCTGAGTTCATCGAGAAATGTGTTTCCAAGTCCTCTTCCTTTATATGCATCCGGGACAAGCCCTGCAACATCAATTATATTTATTGGGACGAGCCGCACCCCATCCACACATTTCCCGCATCTCTTCTCCTTTTCTTTGCAGGGGCATTCAACACGTACATAAGTAACTCCGTGATTTGCATTGATAGTTGTGAAAGGATAATTTGCAATTTCAACATCTGCAAGAGTTGCAGCTTTGAAAAAAGTGGATTTCCCCGCATTGGGTTTTCCTGCAAGTCCTATGGTCATCGACATGAATTATAAAAACGAACTTGTTGCATTTAATCTTTATTGATATTGATGCCAGGGAAATAGTATTTTTTCCTTTTTCTTCCTTAAAGACCGGATAAGCGAACTTTGGGGTGAACCAGCTTTTGAGGAATAAAGTTTATATTCTTGAATGTGCTTATGAGTGGTGCTCGCTTGCGTCCCGATAGGGTAGTGGATATCCTTGAGGCCTGCGGAGCCTTAGACCTGAGTTCAAGTCTCAGTCGGGACGTAATTTTCTTATTTTTATTCATTGTTTTCTTCGTTACTCGGCTGATTTGCTATTATCTTTTAATTTTCTATTTATTTCACTTTCCGTCTCATTTCAGTTTTTTGTTTCGTTTAATAGCTATGTACTTTTTCTCTTTTAGTCACCTTCTCTTTCCTTCTTATTCTCTGGATATTACAGTATTCTCTACTCTCTACATTTTCTATCAAAAAGATAATGAATATAAGCTGAACTGATAATATAAAGATCAAAAGATGGTGATATATATGAAGGGAAAAATTCTGATTTCACTTCTGATGCTTGTGTTTTTATTTGCCTCAGGCTGTACTGATGAGGACAAGGGGCTTGTACCTGATGACTCCAATACCTCCACGCCGGAAGCCGGCATAGCAGACCAGAATGGGAAAGTAAGTTCAGGATCTGGAGCAGATTATATTGTCCGCCTTGAACAGTATGAGGTCGTAAGACCTTCAGAACTGAGTATTAAAGAAGGAGATACTGTTTCCTGGTGGAGCTACAAAAGACAGGGGACTTATATTCTTGTCAGTGAGGAGAAACTGTTTCCGGACAAAGAACTGGCTTACAGCGTGCCCTACAGTTATACCTTTAAAGAAACCGGAACCTATATTTTCACTGTAAAAGACATTCCGGAAATGAATGTTACAATAAAGGTAGAATGAAAATTTCTTAATTTCAACCAAAGAAGGTTTTTTTCTTTTATTAACCCCGCTTTTTTCAGGGGTTAAATTGGTTTTCAACAAAATATGGCTCTGCTTCAGAGGAATATTTCGTTGAAAACACATCTCTTAAAACTTATTTTTTGCCAGACACGATCCAGCTTCAGATCTAAAGGAAATTTAATATTAAACCCTTGTGATAGGTCTCGCTATACTTTTGTAGTGATCAAAAAGTTCTTTTCCCCATTTGAGTGCGCTATCATCAAAACTTACAAGGTTGTGGTTGTAGTAAATGCCGCTGTTACAAAAGAGAGAAAGAGCCATGAACTTCTCCGTAACTATACTTGAAGCAATCTTCATATTATTATTGTTACAGACATACAGCTTTGTATATTTCAAATTAAGAAAATGTTCAAGTTCTTTTTTGTAATCATTGAGCATCCTATCATAAACGTACTCTGTGAATACCAGGGTTATATCCGTACCCTTTGCAGCAAGCTCTATACAAAGAGATGGGTATATTGGCAGGAAAAAGGAAGATGAGATCATCACCTTTTCTGACTCGGAAAGACGCTTTACAACTTCTTTAGGATATTCAAACACGTGATTCCTATCAGGGTTCACTTCAATATAATCTCCAAGCTGTCCGATGTTGTCCAGAAAGTCAGGAGGAATCGAAGTCATATCCTGATTTATCCAATAGTCGTGATTTTTGTCGAAGACGTTGAACGTTTCAAGGATTGTCTTCATCTTAGGAACCAGAATTTCTCCTACACTGGAAAGTTTGTAGAGCCTGTTGCTTTCAACAACTAAGTCATGTTTCATCAGGATCTTTATCTGGGTCATTATAGGGCTTGAACGAACATCAAGTGTATCCTTGATCTCTTCAATATTTTTAGGCCCACTCTGAAGCAGCAGAAGAAGATTTTTCCTTTTTTCTGAAAGAAAGAGAACATCCAGTAATGATGACTCCATCTGATTTCCTCTCTTAATGTCTCATCCTGTTATATATGACATTGTATATATCTCTATACCAGAAGCCTTTAAGCTCCGCATACCTTTATCCTTTGCCATTGTTTTCTTTTTATCGGAAAAGGCACCTTTAAAATGTGAACTTGGGGACATAAAGAGAATTACCATTTTTATGCAACAGATAACAATTATAAGATATATAATTATTTTTCATTATTTTTTTTGATGTCCCCTAAAGGGCTTTATCCTGTAGTCTTCATTGGACTTTTCTCTTTATCATCAGACCTGATAGTCTCGGGATTAAACTCAAAAGTAGCTGTGGGGTTCATCTGTATCTTTCCTTATTCTTTTCATATTATATCTTATTTACCTGTCTGGAAAGTTTCTTGAAGTAGTCAAATAGTTCCTGGCCCCAATGAAGGGCACAGGGATCAAAACTCATAATAAATTGCTGGTCGAATTTCCCATTTTTGTCAAAGAGCCCAAGGAGCATGAGCTTATCAGTTACAGTAACCTCAGTAATTTTTATACCTTCTTTGGAAACATAAAGGCTTACATTATCCATGCCCATTAACTCCTTTATCATATTAGAGTGCTCGTTTGAAAGATGATCCCAGACAGACTGCGTAAAATTCAAAGAAAGTTCGGCATCTTTTCTGCCAAGTTCAACATAAAGAGGGAGATAAGCAGGGTTGAAATATGAAGCAAATGTTGATACATGCTTTGCATTGGCCATGTTGTCAATAATTTCCTGAGAAGGTTCATATATATGATTAAGGTCGGGCTCGATAAGAATGCAATCTCCCAATTCGGAGATCCTTTCCAGAAGATGACGTGGAATTGAATTCAGATCATGTCCTATCCAGTAGCAGTTATTCTTCTCCACGACTTCAAGAGCACTTATAAGAGGCTTTACTTTTTTGACGATAAATTCTCCCAGAACCGTAAGTTTATACAGTCTGTCTTCCTGAACTACAAGATCACTATCTATCAGTTTCTTAATCTGGGGAAGAATTGACGTAGCAGTAACATCAAGTTCATCTCTGATTTCATCTATATTTCTTGAGCCGCTATCCAGCAACATAAGAAGGTTTTTTCGTTTATCAGAGCGGAAAACAAGATCAATAAGTGAAGAATCCATGTACCTTTACTTCCTGTAGTTTAGTCTCTTGAGTTGCCGCAGATCCTTCTTTCCGGCAGGTTGTTTTCTTGGCATCTATACTTAATTTCAGATTTATTCTGCTTTTGCAAATCAATAATTTTATTGGCAAAGAGTCCTTATTTTAGTCAGTTGAGATCCCTGGAGTACAAATTCCTACAAAGATTATCTTTGTCTCCATCGGAGTCTGCTTCCATCCAGGGGGAGAAAGGTACTCTACACTCGTATTTATTTTTATTGAGCCTTCCGGCAGTCCGAAATCTTTCATTGAGTCAAGGATAAGTCCTTCGCCAGTTTTATAGGAGTATTCTATTGCCGCCCTATACTGCTCGAATTTCTTCCTCCCTTCTGGGGAAAATACCAGGAAGTTCTGGTCTGGATTTTCCATTGAGTACGGCCTTATAATTATCTCGATTCTTTTAATTCCTTTTCCTACAAGGGCTCCAACTGCATTTCCTACTCTTGCCTGCTGAGGAACTATAATCTCCGCATCAATCAGAGCTTTGAGTTCTTCATAGTAAGCTTTTACCGGGCCTCCCAGCAGAACTATAGGGATATTTACTTTATACTGAACAGGAATCTTTTCCTCAAACAGTTTCTTTATACCTTCTTTTCCCCTGCCGTCCATCATAAAAGAGATCAGGCTGTAGGCCATATTTTTTGCAACCTGATGTTTCACTTTTTTGCAGAAAGCGTGAACTCCCATTTGAGTAAAACGTGAAAGCTTTTTAGCTCCTATCTGGGCTGCTTCTACATCCCATTCAGTATATTCCCCAAGTACGTGGAGGGCATCCGTAGGAGTGAAACCTATAGACTGAATCACACGCTGCTGAATAAGGGAGTCCAGAACTGCAGGAGAAGGAAAACGCTTCATCTTGTTTAAGATATCGTGGATTGAAAGAGGTTCGTCCCCTATAACTTCTAATAGTTTTCTCTCACTTTCGGTGGGATTAATGGGAATTACTCCGGTACTGACAAAGAATTTGGTGGGCTGAACATGCTCATTCAGCATGGTTCTCAGGGGGATGGGATTTTTTTCCAGCTTCTCCTTGAAATTAGGATACTTTACAGCAGCAAAACAGAGAGGCATTACCCTTCTTGGGCCTATCCGGATACATTTCTTGAACCAAACATGGCTGTCTCCACCGTTTGCGGAACTCTCCATCCTTATCGCCTTTACACGGGTTTGCCAGCCTCCAACAACTGCCCCTTTATCACAAAGCTCAGGAACCCCTTTTTTAATAATAGAAACATCCGTGCTTGTTCCTCCTACATCTATTACAGCACAGGTGTCCAATCCCGAGAGGTGGGAAGCCCCCATAATACTTGCTGCAGGGCCTGAGAATATGGTTTCAATAGGACGCAATTTTGCTCCCTTTATATCTATAACCGAACCATCACACTTCAGCATGAGAATTTTCGCGTCAAGGTTCCTTTCCTTTAATTCAGTCATGATGGAATGAATAAACTGATAGGTTATTGGAATTAGCTGGGCGTTTAAGACCGCAGTTGCTGCTCTTTCATATGCCCCCAGCTCCTGAGAAAGCTCATGCCCGCAAACTACGGGATGTCCTGTCAATTTAAGAATTATTTTTTTAACCTTAAGCTCATGTTCTGGATTTCGGGTACTGAAATAGGAAGAGACAGCAAATGCAGAGACTTTCTTTTTCAGGCTCAATGCAAACTGTTCTACGGCAGCGAGGTCCAGAGGTTGCAGCTCATCTCCATTGCTATCATGGCCTCCTTTTACAGTAATACAATAGTCAGCCGGGAGTTCTCTTGGGATTGTGTAGTCTCCTACAAGAATCAGGCCAACAGGATATCCGGTCCTTTCGAGAATGGTATTCGTTGAGAGAGTTGTGGAAACAGATACCAGTTTAACTTTACTCAGGTACTCTGGATTCAACTTATCAATTGCATTTCGAATTCCGGTCATAAGGTTTGGATAGGTGGTAATTGCCTTGCTGGTATCAAGTATCCGACTGTCTGAATCTCTTAAGATTACAGCATCGGTATAGGTCCCACCTGCATCAATACCCAGACTATATTGCATGTTAAAACAGCCCCATTTTTATTTTGATATTAGGCATTTAGATCCTTTTTTAGCTGTATACATTCCTTTTTATCCGGATTTATGAGTAAAAATATCGACATATATCTCTTTCATAACCTGCGGCTACTGGGATTTCAATCAATCTCTTTTACATTATTGCCTTTTTCGGAATCCCTATCCCTACGAAAATGAGTTTTGTTTCGATAGGTACATCCGTCCAGCCACCGGGTGAGAGATGACTTCTGGTTACATCTATTCTTATATCCTCTTTCCCAAGCCCTGCACTGATCATGTAATCCATAACAAGTTGCCTTCCGAGATTCTCTGCATACTCAAGAGCTTCACTATGTATGTCAAATTTCTTTCTATCAGAAGGCGAAAAGACAATAAATTCTTTTTTCTTTTCCTCCTGCAAAACAGCCTCAACAACACAACTTTCATGAGTCTCTGAATCTATACTTTCAACTTCCTCTTCGCTGGACCTGGGAACAAACCTGGTTTTTATCAGGATTTCCACTCTTTTAATTCCTTTTCCCATTAGAGCACCGACAGCATTACCTACATCAGCGTGTTCGGGAACTAAGAAATCAGCATTAACAAGTTTTTTAAGGTGCCCGACATAAGCTTTCACGGGCCCTCCGAGGAGAACTACAGGGATCTCAACTCTAAAGCGGGTGAAATTTCTTCCAAGAAGAACCCGATCAATCTCATTTCTCGGCATACCTTCTATCAGGTAAGCAATAAGATCTTCGGCAATGTTGCGTGCAACCCTGCTTTTTACTTCTTCACTGAAAGCCTCAGGACTCTGCTTGAATGATCTTCCAAGCATGGAAGCTCCAGTTCTCGAAGCTTCTACATCCCATTCTGTGTATTCTCCAAGCACATGAAGAGCATCAGTAGGTGTAAACCCTATTGCCTGAATCAACCTTTTCTGAATCAATGAATCTAGCATAGACGGGGAAGGACGTTTTTTCAATGCCACAAGCAAATCCCCGAAGGAAACCGGTTCTTTTCCGATATGTCGGTATATCTCCCTTTCTCCTACCTTCAACTCGATAGGCCTGAAGCCAGTCCTTACAAAAAATTTCGTCAACTGGATGTTTTCACAAAGATATCCTTTTGCGACTCTGTTGTGCTTCAATTTTTCCCTGAAACCAGGGTACATAACAGAAGCCCTGCAGAGAGGGATAACTCGACGCGGACCTATATAAATTCTATCACCTTTTACCCAGACATGGCTATCTCCACCAGTGGCTGAGGTTTCCATGCGGATAGCTTTTACACGGGTCTGCCAGCCTCCGACTACCGCTCCTGAATTACTGAGTTGAGGGAGCCCGTTCTGCATCATAG
The DNA here is from genome assembly GCA_964560735.1 of uncultured Methanosarcinales archaeon. Taxonomy (GTDB): domain Archaea; phylum Halobacteriota; class Methanosarcinia; order Methanosarcinales; family Methanosarcinaceae; genus Methanosarcina. The sequence continues at coordinate 18,210 of CAZLNG010000056.1, forward strand.
CTACATCTGTGCTCGTGCCTCCAACATCAATGACAGCACAGGTATTGAGCCTGCTCAGATGAGAAGCGCCCACAAGGCTTGCAGCAGGCCCTGAAAATATTGTTTCGATTGGTTTTTCCAGGGCTTCTTCGATTCCCACGACTGACCCATCGCATTTCAGCATCAGTAAATTCGCGTTAATCCCCCTGATTTCGAACTCTCCCATAATTGACTGAATAAACTTATGAGTAATAGGAATAAGCTGTGCATTAAGAAATGCAGTTATAGCCCTTTCATAAGCTCCAAGGTCCTGTGAAAGTTCGTGGCCGCAAACAACAGGATGTCCTGTCAGTTCTTTTACAGCTTTTTTGACAGCAAGCTCATGCTCAGGGTTACGGTTACTGAAATATGAAGAGACAGCAAAAGCCGAAACTCTCTCTTTTACCTTAAGAGCGAATTCTTCAACTGAATCCAGATCCAGAATTTTCAATTCTTCGCCGTCACTGTTGTGCCCGCCGGAAACTGCAATCCAGTAGTCTGTTGGCAAATTTTCGGGAATTACATAATCCCCCACCATTATGAGCCCTACTGGAAAACCGGTACTTTCCAGAATAGTATTTGTAGACAGGGTGGTGGATACGGATACCAGCTTAATTTCTTTAAGACACTCAGAGCTAAGTTTATCAATAGCATTTTTTATGCCAGGAAGAGGGTCAGGATAAGTGGTCAGGGCTTTACTGGACTCTATTACTTCTCCATCGGAATCCCTTACAATTACAGCATCAGTATAAGTTCCCCCAGCATCAATTCCAAGACTGAAGTGCATTTTCTTAATAACCTCTTTGAGATATTGGATGTAACTTTCTAATTATTTCATATAAAATTTGTATTTTGATGACCAATGTTTAGCTGGAACTTGCTAAGTTCAGACTGTGTTAAATCAGTTATTGGTTAGACCTGTCATATATGTAAAGACCGAATAGTTGTTAAACCATGTAGTAGTCAGATGGATAGTCACGAAGGCTGAAAGTTACCCGATCAACAACGACCGGCGGATCAGCAATAAACGGTGATAGATAGAGATTGTATGAAGGTTTTTTCAAACCTTTTATTTTGAAGTCTGATTTCTTTACACCATGAATTTTGTATTATTATTTTACCTTTTCTATATTATGATTTCATTTTAGATTACTGCCTTTTTTCCCTTATCTTCGGAAGATCCACTCCAATCTTGAAAAGTTAGATTCATTAATGAATCCGGCTCTACTGTAATGAGAGTGTATACGTCGTCTCCAAATGCTGCTTTTAATTTTTCTTCCACCAGGTTTGTAATCTCTACAGCTTCCTGGATACTAAAGGTATTGTGTACTCTGATACAGGCATTAATAGCAATCTCTTTTCCTATCCTGCGGGTTTTAAGTTCTCTTGAATCGGTTACTCCTTCAGTGTTATTTATTATTTCCCTTATTTTGAAGTTAGTTTCCTCATCAAGAGACGCTTCTATAAGCTCGTTTACAGTTCCGTAAAAAACTCTTCCTGAAGTCCCTAGTAGATAAAGACTTACAAGGACAGCAGCAAGGGAATCGGCTATATCAGGGCCTCTTCCTGGAAGAAAGGTATATACTATGCCAAAAATTACAAAGCCAGATATTAATGAGTCTTTTATGTGGATGTAGCCTTCCTGGGAAATGTCCTTAATTTGCAATTCTTTATTCCTTACAAACATAAGGACAATATCTCTTAACACAAAGGCTAAAAGTGCTGCAAAGAGTGCTATTACTTCAGGAGTCTCTAACTCTGTTCCATGCATAAACATTAGTAACTGCTTCAACCCCAGAGAAAAAGCATAAAGACCTGCAAAAAGAAGCAAACATGTCCCTGCCCCTGTACAGAGAGTTGCAATTTTTCCATGTCCGTAATTATGACTGTTGTCTTCAGGTTTATCTGCAAGAGGAATATACAGAAGCTTTACAGCCTCGTTGAGAAAATCAGAGAGAGAACGAACTGCATCGGCGAAGAGCAGTGTACTGTTTCCAAAAAATCCAGCTAATAGCTTGAGAACAGTAAGCAAAAAACTCAAAACAAGTTTTGAATACGAGATGCTTCTGGATTTGGCCAGTTTTTTGCCCGCTTCCATTGAACTTCACCACCGATGAATTTTCTAATCATCCTTCTAAAGTGGAATCCTTTGAATAGAACCGACAAAAACAAAAAGCAGGATTAGTTTCAAAAATAATAGTAATAGATCCTCGAACGTCTATATTTTATGAAAGGTTCAAACATCATCTTTTCGTTACTTTAGATGGAAACTTATTGGTAGAGAGGGTTGAATAAATTGAAAACACAGATTCGAAACCTGTGTTTTCAAGGGCTGATAATTTGGGCTATCCTTTCTGTTTTTGCCCTTCCGTTTTTATAGTCCATATAGGTCGTCGAGGTTGGCGAAGGATTTTCGCCAGATTTTTACTTAGGCTTTTTATTTAATTGAGGGTGTAATGCTATCATTACTTTATATTCAGAGCGGAGCAATCGTTTTTCCATGAATTTCATTCATCACCATGGCTAAAGCGGTGTACAGAGATCCGAGGCCCATGATAAGTCCTACGTATCCGGCTACTACAAGTAATCCTGCATTTCCGGTTGCGTTTACAACGGCCAGCAGCATAAATAAGGTAAATAATGTAACAAATACAAACTGAAGAGCTTTGACTCCGATCTTCATTGTAATAATTAACATAACAAAAGTATACACACCCCAGGTGAAGAGATATGCAGCCATTGCAATTCCCGAAGAGGCTTCAGCCCAGCCAATTGCGGGCATAATGATCAATCCGGCAAGTGAGAACCAGAAAAGACCAAAAGCTGAAAATGCAGTCCCTGCAAAGATATCTCCTTTTTTCCAGGCCATAATTCCTGCAAATACCTGTGCGAATCCTCCTAAGAATATTGACATAGAGACAATCATTGATTCTACTGGGTATACGCCGATATAACTCAGACTTAACAGGACTGCAGAAAGGCCCAGGCCGGTAAAGCCAAGAGGGGCAGGGTTTGCCGTCTTGTCGAGGATTTCGGTAGTAGTTCCTACGTTTTCGCTCATAATTTTTCCCCTGAAGCCAGTAATTAATAAAAATTAAAAAAAGAAGTTTAGGGCTTAGAGCCCATAGTTTTCAGGTCTGAAAACTGCAACTTCTTGCTTGAATTTGGTCAGGTTGTCGCTCATGAACTTGTCAGCATCATCGGTGAGGGCGTCAAGGTCAGCTTTAACCTTTGCAAGAGCATTGGTTTCGAACCTTGTGAGTTTGAGCTTACCGGAGCTGGCACCTTCTGCTACGAGGTCGCAACATTCGATTGCTGCATTCTTTGCACGGAGGTAGTTGTTTTCTCCGTCCTTTGCAATTGCCTGGCCGACCTTGTAGGCGTTGTCATAGGCAAGTACATAGCCCTGTGGGTCTCTGAATTTGTCAGACAGCACAAGGATGTCTCTGAGGTCCTTTGCCTTTCCGGTCTTAAGGGCAACGTTCATCATGGAACAGTCGTATGCAAGGGTCTCGGACCAGCACTGAACTGTGGTACCGCCGAATTCACCGTGGTATTCAACAGATTCGTTGGACCAGAGGTCACAGCACTGCATAACAAGGTTACCCATCAGGTCAGAGTGGGCACAGGTTGAGGTCTTACCTTCCTGAGTGATTGGGACACCTGCAATGGCCTTTATGATGGTGTTTTCGTAACCACAGTCCTTTCCTGGGCCTACTGCACCGGCTTCGTATGCACAGAGGGATCTTGCTGCAGAGATTGCTCTTGCAACGATTGCAGTTGTGTGGGCGAGGTTCTTGTCAAGCAGACCGCCTGCAATGAACATTGCAGTGTTTGCCTGGGCACAGTCTGTGTCACCAGCTGCAACAGTGCCAGTCTTCTTTGCAATTGCTGCAATGTCAGACCAGACCATTTCCATGTCCATGCTGCCGAGTACACCGATACCGAAGAGGATACCTGCAGTGTCGTTTCTCAGAATGGAGTAGTCGAATACTTCCTTACCACCCATGCTCTCTACTGAAAGCAGGTCAGCACCGTTCTTGGCGACTTCTTCAAAAGCTTCCATAAAGACGCTGTACTTGTCTCCTCTAAGCTGGAGGTAGTCGCGGTCTTCACGGATGTCACCAATTGTGTGGCGGAGTGCGCACTTTATGCCATATTCATCGTGGTATTCTTCCATGATGGTCTTCTGGGCGTGTGCAACAGCGCCTCCCCAGTCGGGGTTGTTGGACATCTGTTCAACGTGTTCGGTTTCGAGAACTATGGAAGGTGCACCGATCTGTACCATTCTTGCCATTGCGTCGGTGGTAATCCTTTCGTATTCCTTTACGAGTTTTTCTTTGGATTTGCCTGCCTGAGGTCTTGGGGCATAGTTTAATTCAGGGGTTGTGTATCCTGCACCGATCTCGAGGCCAAGCCCTGCCTTTACCGGGTATTTTGAGTTCCCGAAAAGCATGTCGTCTGCCTTAGCGTAAGCCATTGAAGTGTATTTCTTTACCATTTTGCTCCCTCCATTAGTGCTTGTGGAATTCCTCTCTTAATGCGGTGATATCTGTGGTACCTGCAACGATTGCGTCTGCGATCTTGGGGGCATCTGCAGCTTCTTCACCATAAACTCCGAGGTCATACTGGGACACGAAGTCCTGGTTCACAGCACCGCCACCACATGCGAAGGGCAGTTTTAGTCCCTTTTCAAGGAGTTTGTCGTTGATTTCCTTGAATGCATACATGGTGGTTGTCATGAGGGCAGTACCTGTGAGCATGAGTGGCTTGTTTGCAACAACTGCATTGATGACCTCGTCTACAGGAACGTCTCTTCCAAGGTCAACTACATTGTAGCCGTTTGCTCTCAGGAGGGCAACAACAATATTCTTTCCGATGTCATGGACGTCACCTTCTGCAACGTGGCAGACAACTGTGCCCTTTGGTTCGGGAACTTCTGTGGTCTTGGTCTTGCAGTATTCGATACCTGCAAGCATTGCGTCAGCAGACATCATAACGTTAGGGAGGAAAATGATACCATCATCATAAAGTTGGGTTACAACTCCCATTCCTACCATAAGGGCATCGTCAATGAGGGCGATTGGGTTCTTGCCTGCATCGATTGCGGCCTGGATACCCTCGACAACGTCATCTTCTTCTCCTTCATAAATTGCTTTTGCAATTGGGTAGATAAGTTCGTCTTTGGGGTAAAGCTCTTCTGCGGCTTCGTCAGGTGTCATTTCCTTTTCGAGGGCGACGTTGTAGCGTACTAATATGCCATCGATGTCTTCCAGTTTAAAATCCAACATATTTTAACCTCCATTTAGTAAAAAGATCTCAGATTGCTCAGATCGTTGATCCTTCAAGTTACATCTCCCTGAAGCCTCCATGCATAATTTTGCCGGATACTTCTTGAATACAATGTGAATGAACTCGAAAACCTCCATAATCGAATCCATTTCATTGGGGGGTTTGGATAACTTATTGGTGATGCACTATCAACCAGCAGCCGGACACAAACCCATTTTCCCGTTTTTTTAGCCTCCTTTCGGAGTATTAATCAATTTATTGGGCTCATAGATGTTATATTTCCGTTTCCTGCCACTGGAGACCTTCTCTTCCCATATAATTAGGAAAGATGTGCTCACTTTGACATTGGGGAGCGAACTTGCAAGTCAAAATTATATTTAATTGCTTATACCTTCACCGATGCTAATTTTTGAGCTGCTATAATTTTATAATTATCGTGTCAATTTTCTCTGCAAATGATATTATAAAATAGAATTATTTTTTTACCCCCATTGATTAAAACAATGGCATCAAAAATTATATAGCCATTATTTGGATTTCAGGAAGATATTTGAGCGCAGAGTGTGAAGATAAGAAGTTTTTTATATAAAACTGGAAGGTTATCAAGTATATTTGTTTTTCTTAAGGATTTAAGACTGGCAAAATAAGATATTTGAGATGCGTTTTCTTTAAGTACACAAGTAATTTGAATATCCAGTTTAGTTTTCTCCAAAATATTCAAAGGTTTTTCCCTTTTTCAGGAAAACAAGGAGAATTTTCAAAACTCAGCTTTCATGGTTTTCTCTGAGTCTTATTAATCCTATTTTTGCCGTTTTTCTATCTATTTGTCTAGTTAAATCGAACTTTTTCCTGGTATGTTTTTATGCCTCTGTTTTTAAATTCTTGCTAAGCAAAGTTCCAGACAGCTCTATGGAGTTTTGCTATAATCTCAAAGCAAGATTCATTTGGAGGCTTGAAAAAGAACTCTATTCTTTACAAGAGGTATTCTTTTTCTGGCAAAATTCGATGACAATTTTATCTTATATAAAGTTTACGTATGTCAGGTCACGACTGTCCTTGACCGGAAACATATTTCCGTAAAAAGATTATCATCTTAATAGGACCTAAGTCCCACCTGAGTATGACCTCGCGCTCTTCCTTCTATTTTCTTGAAAGAAAGTCTTCTACCCTCCAGTTGTCGTCTCATTGCCAGATCCACAGCTTTAATAAGTTCTTCTTTTGGCACAGATGTTACCGCAGAGAGTACTCTTATTCTGGAGATCGAGTTCATTTCCTTTTTAAGAACTTCTATCTCGGGATTTTTGTGTGCCGAAGTCACACTCCCCTTTACAAAATTTCCCTTATGAGCAAATGAGAGTTTAATGTGTCCTGTAAAATCGGAATTGAGTTCATTTACTCGATTTTTTATATTATTCAGGATTTGCTCAGAGACCAGGACAGCGGTCTCAAGAGGGATCTCCTGCGAAGTTATTTCAAATTCAGATGAATAAGCTGAAACTCCTGACATCTCAATTGAGTTTTTTGCATCTGTTATTTTCTTGCCCCTGCTTGCTTCTTCCAGCATTCCTAGAAGTTTGTCGAAATTTTCTCCTCCTTCTCGAGCTGAAAAATGAATCATTCTAGCTTTTGTATTTAATTTACGCAGGAGCAGGCAGATTTCGAGAAGCTTTTCCGGACCCACCAGGTCAACTTTGTTGATCCCCAGAATTTCGGCATCTCCTATCTGATTTTTCATAAAATTTTGCAATTCTCCGGCTTCTGAACTCAAGCTACTTGCATCCACCAGATTCACTATCGGAGCAAAAGTTACCCCTGGCAAGTTCATATTCTCTATATTGCTTTTTATCTGTCCAGGGAAGGCTATTCCTGTAGGCTCTATTATAATAGTGTCCGGACTGTAAGAGGCCATAAGGTTTCTTAGAGTATATTCCATGCTAATTCTCAATGAACAGCAGATACAACCGCTTGTAATCTCTCTGGTTTCCACTCCTGCTTTTGAGATCGTGTCTCCATCAATCCCTATTTCTCCGATCTCATTAACGAGAATTGCCGTTTTCTTTCCCTGATTTCCCAGGTATTCAACAAGTTTTCTTATCGTTGTTGTTTTCCCACTTCCCAGGAAACCCCCAATTATTATGCATTTCATATCTTTGCCACCTTCCGTAAATAATCCATAAATTATCTTTCGGAGCTTTTCAGGACTGGCAGCACTTCTTCATGCCTTGAAAGGGAAAAAAGTAGTTTGAGAAGTGCTTCCTTCCTGATTTCCAGCTTATTACATTTCTTCCCTTCCCGAATATTCGAAGCGGAGAGCCTTGATTGTTTTTGTGGATTTAGACTCCCCTTCTCAAAGATAATACTAAGGCAAACTTGTGGTTTTCGGAAAGGTATTTCAATTTTTTTTCACTTTTTTGGAGGAAGATAACAATGCCTTTCTTGCGGGAG
>CAZLNG010000057.1:0-24171 GCA_964560735.1 uncultured Methanosarcinales archaeon
TTAATGAGCAATTAATAGGGATACCCTGGCTCTCGAGGCTGGACTTTGCTTATTGTGGAAATATAACACCTTTCAAAACAGAACAGGCAGAAGAAATGGAAGCTCTTGCCGAAGAACTGATTCTGGAGTTCAAGCTTCTGGGATCAAATGGGGTTGATTTCCTGGTTACTGAAAATGGACCTGTAGTGCTTGAGATAAACCCAAGGTTCCAGGGAAGCCTTGATACGGTAGAAAGAGCGATGGATATTAACCTGTTTGAAGCTCATGTTAATTGCTTCAAAGGGGAACTCCCGGAAAAACCCCAGGAGAAACGTTTTGCTGCAAGGGGGATAATATACTCGGATCGAGAACTTTTTATAGACAGAAAGCTCATGGACGTCATTATCAGGGAAAATGGCGCAGATATTCCTTTACCGGGAACTGTAATAGAGCCAGAAGAGCCTCTTACTTCCCTTTTCTCCTGTGCCTCTACCAGGGAAGAAGCAGCCCTGTCCCTCGAAAAGGGGGTAAAGAGAATAAAGACTTTTATTGAAAATCAAACAAAAAGTAAATCGACTGCCTGAATCCTGTCCAGAGAGTACAAAATTCAAGCTTGTTGAAAGTACAATCTTTCTATTGATGAAAATTTTCCGAAAAGTAGATGTAAACTTTAATATTGGTATGTGCAATTCATATAGGGATTTGAGGTGAACACGTTGGTAGAATTAAATGACAAGGTAATTAGAGGGTACCTCATGAGTCTTGTAGGGGAGGAAGGGCTCAAAATGATTGAAGAAATGCCCGAAGGTGAGGTTACGGATGAAGAAATTGCAGAAAAAAGCGGGATTCTGCTGAATACTGTAAGGAGAACTCTCTTCATACTTTATGAAAACAAATTTGCTATTTGCCGCAGAGAGAGGGATTCAAACAGCGGATGGCTGACATATCTCTGGCACCTGGACTTTTCGGACATAGAGCATCAACTTATGAGAGAAAAGAAGAAGCTGGTAAGAAATCTTAAGACTCGCCTCGAATTTGAAGAAAATAACGTTTTCTATACGTGTCCACAGGGCTGTGTTCGTCTTCTTTTTGACGAAGCTACAGAAACCGAGTTTCTATGCCCTATGTGCGGAGAAGATCTTGTATACTATGATAATTCCCGCTTTGTGGATGTTCTGAAAAAACGAGTTGAAGCCCTGAGTTTGACATAAAGTGACCTGTCTTGACCACACAAGCCGAAGCATTAGATCTGCTTGAAGAAACAGGATGTGCTCCTAATGTGATTGAGCACTGCAAAGAAGTTTCTTTTCTTGCAGTTGAGATTGCAAAAAAGGCAAAGGCAGCAGGGTATGAAATAAATCTTGAATTAGTAGAAGTCGGAGCTCTTCTACACGATTTTGGAAGATGCAGAACTCATGGTATCTTTCATGCGGTAGAAGGCTTCAAGCTGGCTAAATCCAGAGGAATAGAGCCGGAGATCTACGAAATAATAAAAAGGCATATAGGGGCAGGGATTTCAAAAGAAGAAGCTAGAGAATTAGGGCTTCCTGAAGACGATTATTTTCCACGAAGCCTTGAAGAAAAAATTGTTGCCCATGCAGATAACCTTGTAAAAGGGATACAAAGGATTACCATAGATGAGAGAATTAAACTCATGCGTAAGAGGGAAGTATCAGAAAAGGTTATTCAGAGAGTAAAGGAACTAGCTGAAGAAGTAGAAGGACTTTACAGTTAATTACAGTTAAATTCAGTTAAATATTAGATTTTTCCCGCTTTCCGGAAGTATGGACATCTGGTTAAAGGAAAAGATAACATAATTATTTTGCCAAATATTCCTCCGAATCTAAATACAAACACATTTAAGAAAATACAGGAGGAAAACTTATATATAGCGATATTAATAATGAGATAATGGATTGCTAAATCCTGCGATTTAAGCTAAAAATGCTCACCTCACTAAAACATTTTTTTTAGCGACATTTTCTCATTTTTAACTTATTATGAGGGTATGTTTATGGATAATGACAAATATTTAAAGGGCACAACTACCGTAGGAGTAGTTTGTACCGATGGTATCGTGCTCGCAAGCGAACAGAGAGCCACAATGGGGAACTTCATCGCGAGTAAAACTGCAAAGAAGGTTTACAAGATCGATGATCTCGTAGGAATGACCATTGCAGGTTCTGTAGGGGATGCCCAGCAACTTGTGAGGCTAGTAAATGTAGAATCACAGCTCTACAAGATGCGCAGGAACGAATCCATGACAATCAAAGGAATTGCGACTTTGATGTCAAACTTCTTAAATGCTAACCGTTATTACCCTATGATGGTCCAGCTTCTGATAGGAGGAGTTGACAAAAATGGGCCTTCTATTTACTCACTGGATCCTCTCGGAGGAAGCATCGAGGAAGCAAGGATTTCTTCTACAGGTTCAGGATCTCCCATGGCATACGGAGTACTTGAAGACCAGTATAGAGCAGACATGACTGTAAAAGAAGGGCTTGATCTTGCTATCCGCGCTATCCACACTGCAACTAAAAGAGATTCTGCATCTGGAGAAAATGTCGATGTGGTTGTGATTACTAAAGAGGCATTCAGAAGGCTGGATCCTGAAGAAGTAAAAGCTATAAGAGATTCATTCAACAAATAATTTAAATTGTTGGTTTTTCATTTTAAAATTAAACTAACATCTTTTTCAACCTATTATTTTTTCAACACCACATATTTTTTCATTTTTTGATAAAAAGGAAGATTCTTAATGCCTATTGAAGATGTGCTATTAGATCTCAAACATAAAATTGAGCAAAATTTACCAGAAGGAGTTACAATTACTGATGTCGAATTCGAGGGACCCCAACTTGTGTTATACACGGAAGAGCCCCGCAAATTCGCAGACGATGGGAATATAATTCGCAACCTGGCAAAAGAGCTCAGGACGCGGATTGCCATGCGCCCGGATCCAAGGGTGCTTGCAACTCCTGAAGACTCTATTTCTATAATCGAAGAAGTCGTTCCAAAAGAATCCGTAATCTCGAGCTACTATTTTGACCCCGATTCCGGAGAAGTAATCATTGAAGCTGAAAAACCGGGCCTTGTGATCGGAAAGCATGGAGCGACCCTTAGAGAGATCACAAAACAGATCGGCTGGATTCCGAAAGTTGTTAGGACTCCTCCAATCAAATCCCGCACAGTTAAAAACATTCGGGAATTTATGAAGAATAACCTAAGGGAAAGGAAAGAAATCCTCAAATCTGTAGGGAGAAAAATTCATAAAGAGTGTACCTCGAAAGACCAGTGGGTGAGGGTTACATCCCTGGGAGGATGCAAGGAAGTCGGAAGGAGCTGTTTCCTGCTCTCAACTCCAGAGTCCAGAATTCTGATTGACTGTGGAGTCAATGTAGGTTCTGACGAAAACATGACTCCTTATCTGTACGTTCCAGAAGTTTTCCCTTTAAACCAGATAGATGCCGTGGTAGTTACTCACGCCCATCTGGACCATCAGGGACTTGTCCCTCTGCTTTTTAAATTTGGGTATGACGGCCCTGTATACTGCACACCCCCCACAAGGGATCTGATGGTATTGCTCCAGCTCGACTATATCGATGTGGCAGCAAAAGAAGGGAAGAAGATTCCCTATGAGTCAGGGATGGTAGCAAAGACCCTGAAACATACAATTCCTCTGGACTACGAAGAAGTAACGGATATTTCACCTGATATTAAGCTGACTTTCCATAATGCCGGTCACATTCTGGGCTCGGCAATTTCTCACTTCCACATAGGAGACGGGCTTCATAATGTGGTCTTTACGGGAGACTACAAGTATGAGAAGACCAGGCTTTTCGATCCTGCTGTAAATAAATTCCCGAGAGTTGAAACCGTAGTCAGTGAAGCCACCTATGGAAATTCCAATGCGTTCCAACCTGCACTTAAAGACGCTGAAAGGCACCTGCAGATGGTAGTCAAAAATACAGTGGAACGTGGAGGAATTGCCTTAATCCCCGCTTTTGCTGTTGGTCGAAGCCAGGAAGTTATGATAGTGCTCGAGGAATCCATAAGAAAAGGTTTGATTCCTGAAGTCCCGGTCTACCTTGATGGAATGATCTGGGAAGCTACAGCAATCCATGCAACACATCCCGAGTACCTTAACAACGACCTGAGGAAATTAATCTTCCAGAAAGGCCAGAACCCCTTCCTCTCCGAATGCTTCAAACCTGTTGATTCTCACGAAGCTCGCCAGAAGATAATTCAGAACCCACACCCCTGTGTGATTCTCTCAACGTCAGGCATGATGAACGGAGGGCCGGTTATGGATTACTTCAAAGCCTTCGCCGAAGATGCGCGCAATACCCTTGTGTTTGTCGGGTACCAGGCTGATGGGACTGTAGGGCGCAGAATCCAGAAAGGATGGAAAGAAATCCCGATGAGCGGAAAAGGCGGAAGCACAGAGATGTTGAAAATGAACATGGAGGTTCAGGTTGTGGATGGTTTCTCAGGCCACTCAGACAGGAGGCAGCTTATGGAATACATAAAGAAAATGCAGCCTCGTCCAGAAAGAGTGTTCACGGAACATGGGGATGAAAAAGCCTGTGTTGACCTCGCAAGTTCCGTTTACAAGAAACTCAAGATTGAGACCAGGGCCCTTACAAACCTGGAAACCATAAGATTACTGTGACCCTTCGGGGGCCACAATTTTTTTAAAAATTTGTTTGTTTTTACATCCTGAACCTGAGAGAAGGCTCAAGGCTGAGAAGGTGTTCAATAAGCTTCTTGTGGTCACCTACTATAATATCCGCTCTGTTAAGCTGTGAAGGCTCCAGATAGGTTGGAACCCCTATGCAGTAAATTTCAGCTTTTTTTGCAGCTTCCACGCCAAGAATGGCGTTTTCAACAATAATGCATTCTTCTCTACGGACGTTTAAAAGTTCAACTGCTTTTAGAAAAGGATCGGGATCAGGTTTAGAATTTTTTACATCGTCTCCTGTAACCACAGTATTGAATATGCCAGGAAAGAGCTTGTCTACGATACTGTGAACAATAAAGCGGTCCGAACCGGAAACTACAGAAAGCAAGAAACGGGTTTTAAGCATTTCAAGACATTCTTGCATTCCCTCGAAGGCTTTCAGTTCAAATATCCTCTCAAATTCCTGCCTGTAGATAGATGTGATTATTTCAAAATTATATGCTTCCGGCTCTTTTCGAGCTTTTCGGATAAGCAGAGGAAGGCCATTTCTGGGGTTTGAGCCTTCAATTTCGTAAATATCCTCATCCTTAATTTCCATACCCATGTCAAGAAAAGCTTTCTTCCAGGCTGCTGCATGGAAGGGCATGGAATCTACGAGGACACCGTCCATATCGAAAATTAACGCTTTTAACACAGTTCTGTCTCCAGAATTGAAAAATTAAGTGATTTGGATTAAAGTTGTTTAGGAATTACGTTAAAAATAGCTTCGTTATCTTAAAGTTTTCCCGAACGCCTGGAAAAAATATGTTTTCGGAGAGAAGCATTTACTATTAATTCTTAAAAAACATGTATTTCTCATTAAATAAACTGAATAAATTAATTTGAGAATATTTCAGTAAAAAAAGCTCAACATTATAGAAAATTATTGTTAAAAAGTAATTAATATAAATAAATTAATATAGAGTGATAGACAGTCCCCTCAAAAAATTAATCAAGAGCCTCGAAATCTTAGAACGATACCGAAAAAGTTTTTAAGAGGAGAATTCTACTTAAAAGTAATAATATAAACAGTCTCATTAAATTGCAAAAAGTCATAATTGAAAGTCTCAAGAAAAACGGATTGCGTAAGAGACATTATTAATATTTTAAAGTTAGCGTGGCATCAAAAAGATAGAGAAAAAAAGAAAGAATTGTTGCCCTGACTTGCATAATCAGAAGAGCCTTCTTGAGAAAATTGGACTTTCAGTAAGTATGACCCAACTGCATATAAATATTGCGTCAGTGTCAGTACCTTCCTTTTTGAGAAATTAATAATAAAGGAAGGAAAAGCATGTATATATTAGATTTATGGATGGCATATTTAAACTTAATATACAATTTAAGATTGTTGTTTAAATACCTCCGAAATATTTAAGTCTACAAGAGTGACAACTTATTAAAGATAACGGATGAAAAACTTTAATTGAGTTTTACAGTTATCTAAGAACTCCACTCAAAAGCAGTGACATGATGTGTGACCCCCGAGATAACGGGTGGGGAGTCAGAAAAACTATCAGATACAGATCCAGTCGAGGGGATAAATTGCAGTCTATAGTACAGGAAGCAATGAAATTCAGTGAAAAAGAGAAGGAATATAGAAAAAATGCCTCCTCTGACGAAGAATTCGAGGAATTCGGACAGCCCAGAATCATGATTGTCGGGTGCGGAGGTGCTGGAAATAACACCGTAAACCGGCTTTATAACATAGGAATTGAAGGTGCAGAAACCGTCTGCATTAACACCGATAAGCAGCACCTTGATAATGTCAGAGCTGATAAGAAGATCCTTGTAGGAAAAACCCTGACCAGAGGATTGGGAGCAGGCGGATATCCGGAGATGGGGAAGAAAGCTGCAGAACTCGCAAGAGGCACCCTTGAAGAAGTATTGAAGGATGTCGACCTCGTCTTTATTACTGCAGGCCTGGGAGGAGGTACCGGAACAGGTGTTGCGCCGGTGGTTGCAGAGGTTGCAAAAGAACAGGGAGCAATTGTCGTAGGTATGGTCTCCAGTCCTTTCAGAGTAGAAAGGGCCCGTATTTTCAAAGCTGAAGAGGGTCTTGAAGACCTGCGAAGGGCCGCAGATACAGTTATTGTTCTGGATAACAACAGGCTACTTAATTACGTTCCAAACCTTCCTATTGACCAGGCTTTTTCCGTGATGGACCAGCTAATTGCAGAAACAGTAAAAGGAATTACAGAGACAATTACAGTGCCTTCTTTAATAAACCTTGACTACGCCGATATCAGAACTATTATGAGCTGCGGGGGAGTCGCGGTAATGCTTGTAGGGGAGTCAAAGAGCCAGGACAAGAGCAATGAAGTCGTGCGAACTGCCCTGAACCACCCCCTGCTTGATGTGGATTATAAAGGTGCAACCGGAAGCCTTGTCCATGTTACAGGTGGACCTGATCTGAGCCTGAAGGAAGCCGAAGAAATTGCCTCTATGCTTACTTACGAACTTTCCTCAAACGCCAATGTTATCTGGGGCGCAAGAATCAGGGAAGATTACGAAGGCAAGGTTAGAGTAATGGCAATCATGACAGGTGTTCAATCTGCCCAGATTCTGGGACCTCAACAGGCAGGATATGGTATCCTGGAGTCCAGAGCAGAGGACGATGCAATCCAGCAAAGAAGATTCGGAAAAATGACACCTGCTGGTAGAACGAGAGACGCCTCAGGGCCATTAAGAAAGAAGCATGATGAATCGATCATCGACTTCATAAATTAAACTAACTCAGGTAAAAGCCCGGATTATCAAAGCTGAAAAGTTCGGGCTTTTCATAATTTAATACTTTTTTTAACCGATTCGCTTTCGAATAGATATGCTTTTTTATTAGCGATCCTATCTAAAAAACATGAAAATATTGATTGCAACGGGGCGGCTTGCAGAAAATACTGTCCGAAAGGCAATTGGAGAAAAAGCTGATATTCTTGTCGCAGATATTGATATTGCCGCCTTTATAACCCCAAATAAACTAATCAAAGCATTTAAAGAAGCAAATCTTTCAAAAGAATACGATCTTATTCTTCTGCCGGGGCTTGTACCGGGAGATTTTTCGAAAGTTTCCAGGGAACTGGGCTGTAAAATCCGGCTTGGACCGAAACATGCCTATGATCTTTCTTTTGTACTTCCTTTTGCTGAAAAAATAGAATTATCCGAAAAAGTTCCGGCCTGTGAACTCCTTGCTGACGTTAGAAAAGAAATGGCAATAGAGCTACTCAGGAAAACCGAAGAAGAAGCCTCCTCATCCCTTGCATTGCGGGAAGTAAAGCTTGGAGGAAATGCCTGCATGAAAGTTATGGGAGAGATTGTAGGGGCTATGGAGATGGACCCCGGGCTGCTTCAGGAAAAAATAGAAGCTTTTATCGCCAGGGGAGCAGATATCATCGATCTAGGAGCTACCCTTAATACTCTTTCAGGGCAGGTCAGGAAAACCGTAGATCTTGCAAAAACCCTCACATTAGCCCCAATAAGCATTGATACCCTTGATCCCGAGCTAATAAAAGAGGGAGTCGAAGCAGGAGCGGATCTTGTACTTAGCCTCAATGGCACAAATATGGAAACAGCAGGCCCGATTGTTGCAAGAGCGGGAACAGCAGCTGTTGTAATTCCTGATGAGGGAAACAGCCTGGAAAGCCTTGTTAGAAATGTCGAAGCTGCCCAAAAGCTTGGAATTGAGAAAATAATAGCTGATCCTGTCCTTGACCCGATAGGCCACAATATAACTGAATCTATTGTACGTTATCACGAGTTTCATAAACTCTATCCTCAGATCCCGGTATTCTTCGGAGTTGGCAACGTAACGGAACTTATGGATGTAGATACCATAGGCGTTAATGCCGCACTTTGCGGGGTAGGAGTGGATGTCGGCGCAAGTATCCTTTTCACCCCCGAATTCAGTGATAAGGCACAGGGTTCAATCAGGGAACTTAAAAGGGCTTCCTGGATGATGCAGCTTTCCAGAGTAAGAGAGAGTTCTCCAAAGGATCTGGGGCTTGATCTTCTATGCATTAAAGAAAAACGCAGGCGGCCTGAATATCCCCTGCCTGAAAATGCGATCATAGCCAAACCTTCTAAAAACTGGCGAGTCGACCCGGCTGGCCCCATCCGTATCCGTACTGTAGCAGATAGCATAAGTGGGAGCGGTGGAGTGATAGTAGCTGAACATGAGAAAGCCTCAGTTGTAGGAAAAAGTGCCAGGGAAGTTATGGACACACTGCTTGAATTGAAGTTAGTCTCCCGCCTGGATCACGCAGCATACCTTGGCAGGGAACTGGAAAAAGCCGAACTTGCCCTGTACTTTAACAGGAGCTATGCCCAGGATGATGTATTCTGAAGGAAATATCGATAAAATAGAAGAAGTGAGAGAATGAGATTAGAAAATGAAGACAAACAGGCAATTTTTGAGATAGCAGCAGCCCGCTATTTCACAACACAAAACTGGAAATGGGTAAACCTGAGAAAAGATGCCAGTAAAATCATCAAATCTTTCGATGAACTGAATGAACAGTATGCATCCTATTCTTACGTAAGCAGGGATTGGTATGTAGAGAACATGGGGTCCAAGAACATTCATATGTGCAATACCTGGGAAGAGCTGAAGAATCTGGTCGCATTCCTGAACACCCATGAAAATGTGTTTAATTTCCTTGTTAACACTGGGAGCAGAAAATCTTTCTGCATAGTAAGTGACTCAAGGGATCTGAACGAAAATCAGGCAAATGCGATCAAAGAGGTTCAAAAACTAGGGTACAATACTTTTGTGTTCCTTGCCACAATCCCGGACGAAATTGAGTTCCAGTTACTGCAGGTAAGGGGAGTTAACTGATCTCTCCAGACCTGTTTAAGCTTTCACCTTTCTATTACTTTGATCAGAAAATGTTTTAGAGTACTTATATAAGTTAATTATTTAATTTTTGTATTTCTACCTCAATGAGCCGAAGCTGTATACAGGGATATAAACCCAGGATAAAAACAGCCAGAGAATGGGTTCTGTCAAGTCTTCGGTTGATAGAATGAAATAAAGAAGATCAGGTTATTTTCTTCACAATATAATGGCTTTTGACAGCGTTATTTAAAATCATTCTCATTTATTCATAGGACAGTTTGTTGTCAACCGAAGACTTGACAGAATCAGAGAACGAAAAGTTTTTAGCCTATTACTATCAAATAGGAAACTGTATTCCTTTTTGGAAATTAAGTAAAATACTCGTAGTGTGTGAACAAGTATTATCGAATAAATTATCGGTGTATACAAGAGGAGGCTTGTTTAGAGTATAGAACGGAACGATTGTTAACAGCTATTGCTATACATTTTTGTTCTCGAGATTTATCCATATCTTTAAGGAACTCAGGCTGTAGAAGAAAACCTGCATTGTGGGAATTAATGCTGAATTCTCGGGTTCGCAACAATCTATGCAGTTTCAGACCTGCTTTTACAAAATTCTGCCCTTTATATCAGGATAAATGGAATTGAACAATAATACAAGACTTTTCTGGAGTTAATCCAGCTGTTTGATCGATTAGTCCTGCCGGTAGAAAATTTTTGAAGGACTACAGGAATGAGGATACAGTGCCTGCTGTATAAAAAATGATTGAAATAAAATTACGAAGGCACACTTTAAAAATATAAAAAACAAAAAAACGAAGAGAGAGAACCGACCACGACAAAGGTGCAAAAATAGCTCTACAAGCTTTATGAGTTTTGTATAAAGCTTGATTACTGGCCTAAGTAAAAAATTGAAAGGATTTCCGTAGTGTTTCCCTGGTGAACCTGTATTAATCAAAGCCTTTCTGCTAGAGTTCCAGTAGTAAATTTATCAGTAAATTTATCCGCACTGTCCCCTAATAATCCGGGTTAGATATTCATTGCCGATCATGAAACCTGAAGCCTTAGGACCTGCTGGAATGTTTCAGGGGCAAGTGTAAGGCCAGCAAGAGCTAGTGAAGTAGAAGAAGCACAATAAAATCTCGTCAGAGAAGAGTATTGAGATTTTGTGATATGTTTCCGTAGTCAGTATCCTTTTGCCTTTATAGACCTTTGATCTCTAAACTGCCCTATCACTTCAATAAAAACCTTACCTGCCAAACTTCCGACACCGTCAGAAAGGTCATTTGATAAGAAAAGGAATAGCATTGCAGCAATAATAAGCCCTAGAAATGCATAAGGGGTCATAACTTCACTGGAAGTGTTGCAATGTAATGCAAAAGAGAAAAAGGCAAATTACAGTGAGGACTACAAAACCAACTGCAGAATCTTTGTCAATAGCTACTTAAAACGTTTCCTGTGGAGTCTAAAATAATAATCTGAAGAACCTCTCTCTTCTGAGTACACATATCTGCAATACAGCCTGCATTATCAGATACGTTATCGTATGTTTCACTGAATAGAGAATTACAGGACTGCGAACATTCTTGATGCTGCTAACTTCACCTTAAAGGGTTGAAAGCCAATATGGAATGAGAAAATAGTACTGATAATAACAACAGGTTAGAGGGTTTATTAAATTCTACTATGGAATATCCGGTTACATTTAGCTGGTGCTGTAGAAAAAAATCTGCAACATGAAATCTTTTTTAAACTATGCAAATCTTTTTAAATCAACACTACAATTTTTAATCAACACTATTAAAAGTAGTCGGAATTGTTTTACTTAAGATAATATTAACGTATATATGCTTGAAATTATATTAGATGTGTTCTTTTGATATTGTATCCAGGAATTATTAGTCTCTTTTTATTCCATAAGAATATAAATTAGAAAAAGTAATTAATAGCGCACTCAAAATATGGAGAATTCCCTATTCAATTCGTAACAAATTTCTGTTTTGCTACAGTTTTAGTTTCTATATATTTTAAGTATTACTTCCTGATTGTGTTCTGGCTTTAATTTTTAAAGAAAAAGACAGATTATTAATAAGAAGAAAGGGACTCATGTAAAAAGAAATGGAGAAACAATCTAAGGAAAACGAGTAAAAAAGTTTATATAAAAAACAACTGTTTACGCTTTCGTCGGAAATGAGGCTTCAACAATTCAAAGTTCCAATTTATTTTTCAAAAATATTACGAGAGAAGTGATCGGCTAAATGGAAATTATGAACAAAAAGAGAATGGGCAAGGCAATGGTTGAAAGCCTATTCAGCTTAGCCATGCTGTCGCTAACACCGGCAATAGCAGCTGCCAGTGAGGCGAATCTTAAAATTCCGAATTTGAGCCAGGAGCAGAATAATTTATTGCTTCTAGGGATCCTGGTATGTGTACTGGGCATGGTATTCGGTTTTTACCAGTTTGTGAAGGTAAAAAGAATGAGGGCTCACCAATCCATGCTGGATGTAGCCAACATTATTTACGAGACCTGCAAAACTTATCTAATTCAGCAGGGTAAATTACTTTGCATATTATTCGCTTTTATCGGCATCTGTATAGCTTTCTACTATGGTTTCCTGCAAGAAACACCTCTTAGCGGAGTGTTGCTCATCCTTGCCTGGACTATTATAGGGATACTTGGTTCCTACACTGTCGCATGGTATGGCATTCGCATGAATACCCTGGCTAACAGCAGAACTGCATTCGTTTCCCTGGAAAAAAAACCCTTGAAATTGTTAAATATTGCTCTTGATGCAGGAATGAGTATAGGAGTACTTCTTGTCTGCGTTGAGCTAATAATGATGTTAATTATACTGCTGTTTGTTCCCCGAGAATTGGCCGGAGCAAGCTTTATAGGCTTTGCAGTCGGAGAATCCCTGGGAGCCAGTGCATTACGTATTGCTGGCGGGATATTTACCAAGATCGCAGATATCGGCTCCGATCTGATGAAAATTGTTTTTGGAATAAAAGAAGACGACCCGCGTAATCCCGGAGTTATTGCGGACTGTACTGGAGATAATGCAGGTGACAGCGTAGGACCAACAGCAGACGGATTTGAAACCTATGGTGTAACCGGTGTGGCTCTGGTCTCCTTTATTGTTCTTGCTGTGCAGCCTGAACTGACAGGCATTCTGCTCACCTGGATCTTTGTCATGCGTGTACTTATGATAATTACTTCAGTAGGTTCTTTCTATATCAACAGAGCCTTAAGCCAGGCAAGGTTTGGCAATAAAGACGACTTCGATTTTGAACAGCCTCTGACCAGCCTGGTATGGATTACTTCTATTCTTTCCATAATAGTGACCTTTGCAGTAAGCTATTACTTCTTAGGACCCGGTTCCGGAGTACCTCCCCAGTTGCAGAAGCTCTGGCTTGTGCTCTCAGTAATTATAAGCTGTGGAACCCTTGGAGCTGCTTTAATTCCCGAATTTACCAAAATATTTACCAGCCCTAATTCATTGCATGTAGCCGAAGTCGTCAAAGCTTCCCGCGAAGGCGGCCCTTCTCTTAACATTCTTTCCGGGCTGGTTGCAGGTAACTTCAGCGCATTCTGGATAGGCATGGTGTTCTTTGCACTGATGTTTGTTGCTTATTATGCCAGCGGATACGGCTTGAGCGAAATAATGATCTATCCTTCCATATTTGCATTCGGCCTTGTAGCGTTTGGAATGTTAGGTATGGGGCCTGTTACCATAGCCGTTGATAGCTATGGTCCGGTAACAGATAATGCACAGTCCATTTACGAACTGTCACTGATAGAAACAATTCCTAATGTAGACCAACAGATACAAAAAGAGTTCGGCTTCAAACCAGATTTCGATAAAGCCAAACACTATCTGGAAGCAAACGACGGAGCAGGAAATACGTTTAAAGCCACAGCCAAGCCGGTTTTAATAGGAACAGCAGTTGTTGGCGCCACAACCATGATTTTCTCGCTGATTCTAGTTATTAAGAACGTTCTTGGAGTGCAGCCGGAAGAGATTCTAACCCTTCTCAATCCTTATACGATCTTCGGATTATTAGCCGGCGGTTCTGTAGTTTACTGGTTTACAGGGGCATCAACCCAGGCTGTGACCACCGGAGCCTACCGTGCGGTTGAATATATTAAAAACAACATCCAGCTGGACGAAAATGCCAGCCAGAAAGCAGCCACGGAGAAGTCAAAAGAAGTGGTAAAAATCTGTACACAATATGCACAGCAGGGAATGTTCAACATATTCATTGCCATATTCTCCTTTACCCTGGCGTTTTCCTGTCTTTCCGCTCCTGTAAGCGGGAACGAATCCGTGTCTCTATTCGTTTCTTACCTGATTTCCATTGCAGTTTTCGGATTGTTCCAGGCTGTCTTCATGGCCAATGCCGGAGGATGCTGGGATAATGCCAAAAAAGTCGTGGAAGTGGATCTGCAGGAAAAAGGCACACCTTTACATGAAGCAACCGTTGTGGGCGATACGGTAGGGGATCCTTTTAAAGACACCTCATCAGTTGCCTTGAATCCAATAATCAAGTTCACAACTCTGTTTGGTTTGCTGGCCATGGAAATTGCTATATCTGAGTCATTCAGAAACATAGCTGTGTATGTAGGCGGCTTTTTCCTTCTGGTTGCTTTATTCTTTGTGTGGCGTTCATTCTACGGAATGAGGATCCCAACAAAGTAATGCAGGAATAGTATTGCAAGAAATATATGAAATCAGGCTTTACAACTTCAGATGTTGTGAGGCCATTTCTATTTAAGGGAAAGCTTGACCTTGATCTGAAACCTTCGAATTGTAATTTGATTCCTCAAATTTTAATTTGATTCAAAAACTTATTCTTTTTCCGGGAGTGCAGATCTTACTTTTTTCGGACTTACGCATCAATGAATAAATTTTTCAGCCCATGTGAAGACTAAAGGGCCCCTGATGCAGTAGGAATACTTAAAATCAGTTAAAAGGAGGTACCATTTAGGCGGCTCTAGATTTCACAAAAATGTCTTTAAGGAGGCTTAGAAATCTCCCTGGAATTGTGCAAGAAGCCTAAAAGTTAGAACTTCCGGGTTAGAATATTTATTACATTACTGAAAAATCAGAAGAAATTGAGAAGAAAACTCGCTCTAGATATTTATCTTAATAGATTTTTGAAACCAGTAGAGAACAGAGTAGTGTAAGAATATATCTGAAATGAAAGTAAAGGATCAGAAATTAATGTACTCAAAAAAGTAAGAAGTGGTTTAATATTTTAAAAGTAGAGTAGTGTGAGCGGGTTGGGGAGTGGGGGGTCATATGGGGAGTGGGGGGTATGGTATGTGAAAAAAGTTTCCCGCTCACATTACTTACATTATCCCTATTCAAACTAATTATATAAATAGCTATGCATTCTTTCCGGTTTATTATAATATAAATATCATATAACAGTGGCAGAGCTTATTTAAATTTTTTAGTCTGAATATTATACAACTGTACAATAGACATAAATTAAATAAATAGTTAATAATTCTTTTTAGATTCATTCAAGGAATTCTAAGTCATAGAAAGTAAATTCCAGAAATTACTCTGACGGAAACTATATACTGTATTGAGAGTTCTTAGTGCTATGAACCCTGATAGGTTTTTAATTTATGGAGCGGGCTTTGCAATTATGGGGCTTTCCAATGCCGTTATCCCCATCCTTCCGGAGCTTGCGAACCTGAACAATAGTTCCTCCGGAGGATTCGCTTCAAGTCTGCTCTTCTCCGTTTATTTCCTTGGGGCTCTGGCTACAATGCTTCCTTTTGGGATTCTGGCTGACAGGTTAGGAAATTTGAGGTTTGTAGGGTTTGGTATAATTCTAACAGCTATTTCAGGACTAACCATTCTGCTCTCGGAAAAACTCTGGATTCTTTTGATCTCAAGGTTCATAGAAGGTTCTGCCTGTGGAGCCTTTTTCCCTGCCGCTTTTGCCACACTCTCAAAATGTAGAGACCCGGGACGATATATCGGAGAATTTACATTCCTTTTAAATGCCGGGCTGGCAGCAGGCGCCCTTTTTTCAGGTTTACTCGCGGAGACATATCTGAAAGGGGCAATTATTATCTTTACATCCATGGCTTTTATTTTAATTCTGTTTCTTATTCCCAGGCACAGGGAACTTATTCACCCTAAAAATAAAGGAAAATCAGGTAAAATTCCATATTCTGCTGGAAGCCTTTTTGTGAAATCTTACACAGAAATTAGAGAGCTTCTAGGTTGCAGCAGGAATTCAGGAGTCTGGGTAAGTTCTGTTCTGGTCAACGGAGCCATAGGAGTCCTTATAGCTTATTACCCCGACTACAGCCTGGATACTCTCACAAAAACCCAGCTCGGGGCTTCGATTGCCAGCCTTTATGTCTGCGCAATGATTACGTCCCTTCTGATAGGACGCTTCGAAATCCCGGAAAAAACCGTAATCAAAATAGGAGTAGCATTTTCGGCCCTTGGAGTCCTCCTTGCAATAAAATATCCATTTATTGGATTCTCAAGTCTTGGAGGAGGGTCAGGTATAGCAACTGTAGGGTTTGCCCTGGCTGCTGTCAGAATGAACGCAGATAGAGGACTTGTGATGGGACTTTTCAATACAACTATCTATGCTGGTATGTCCCTTGCCCCGATTATAGCAGGGCTTCTTACATCTTTTCTGAGTTTTGAAAAACTATTCGTAGTAAATGGCTTTATTCTGGCAGGAGCTCTTATATTAAAAGAGTAAAAATGACCTTAACAGATTATAGATTAAGAAAAAGAGAAATAGCAAGATGATAAGAGTAAACAAAAAGAGAATAAGAATAAACAATATGAAAAAGTCGGTCAGAGGAGAAAATAGGTACTGAAAGCCATTAAAAAAGCGATGACTATGGAAATCTGTATAAGGCTAAAAATGTAAGAGTATAAAATCCTATGAAATTCAAAAAACTCATGCTTTATTCTTCGGTTTTTGCAATCCAGGGTCTCTCCAATTCAGTAATCCCTATCCTTCCGGAGCTTGCAGGATTAGGCAATGGTGATTCTGCGGCTTCAAATCTTCTTTTTTCCGGATACTTTATAGGAGCCCTTCTAGCCCTGCTCCCTTTTGGAATTCTAGCAGACAGGATCGGAAACCTGAAAATAATAGTTTTTGGTGTGTTTCTAACTATGATTTCGGGCCTGGTTATTTTCTTTTCTGACAACCTGTGGACTCTTGGGATCTTCAGGTTCCTGGAAGGTATTGGCTGCGGGGCTTTTTTTCCTGCTGCTTTTTCCATGATTTCGGGATTTGAGGACAGCCAGCGCAGTCTGGGAGAATTCAACTTCCTGTTAAATGCCGGACTGGCTTCTGGAGTTTTTCTCTCAGGGATACTGGCAGGAATGGGAGTCAAAACTGCAATAGGCATTTTTACGCTTTTTACAGGCATTTCCTTCATCTTTCTCCTGCCGGAAGCAGGAAAATTGATTTCTTTGGATAAAAGAAGTAGAAGAGTCCCTCTTCAAAGCAGTAACAGTCATACAGAAATTCAGAAAAATCCTTCTGTACTTTTTGAACTGGAACACTACCTGAAAAAAGCCAGTGGAACGATCTTAAAAAGCAGTTTTGGGAAGATCTGGAAAATTTCAGTTATTCTCTATGGAACTACAGGCCTGTTGACTGCAAACTATCCGGATTACAGTGCTGGTTTTCTGACAAAACCTGAACTTGGGCTTGCAATTTCGGCTTCTTATTTTGCTGCAATGATAAGTTCTCTGATTGCAGGCAGGATAAATGTGAACTATAAGCGCATAGTGAAGGCCGGAATAATTCTTACTGGTGCAGGCATCCTGCTTTCAATAAAGATGCCGCTAATAGCTTTCTCTCTCATCGGGGCAGGAGGTGGAATCGCAGTAGTAGGGCTGATCACGGCCACAGCAAAAATCAGCTCCAGCGGTTTTGCAATGGGTCTCTTCAATACAGGAATTTATGCAGGTCTTGGGCTGGGGCCGATTTTTGGGAGCCTTTTTCTGGAGAGCTTTAGCTACGAAATGATATTTTTTGGAAGCGCCCTGGTGCTTCTTGCAATGTTCTATATAAAACTTGAATAAATATGAGGACAAAAAAGAACCCATTTCAGAAACCCTTAAGCACCACATAAGTTTTAAAAAGCACAAAAACCCTATGCTATAAAGAATACAAAATTTTGAAATCTGGTGATTAATTGAAAATAAAGTCAAGAGTTCAGCTGAGGAAAAACGCGAAAAACAAGATGTTAAAAGACCTTGTATCTACCTTCGGAGAAACGATGGAAGGGCTGGAAGATCAGGTACTGGAAAAGGTTACCCTGGATGAATACTCTCTAATTCTTGTAGATGGCAAGCCTCTGCTTTTCGAAATAGAAGGACATCTTTTTCCTACCGTCCGTGGAGCTCTTGAGATGGGACTTCAAAAGCGCCTTGTAACTGTAGATAAAGGAGCTATTCGCTTTGTTTCAAACGGGGCAGACATCATGGCTCCAGGGGTCGTGGAGGCAGATCCGGAAATAAAAGAAGGGGACTTCGTAATCATTGTAGAAGAGACCCATAGAAAACCTCTTGCAATTGGAAAAGCCCTCATGGAAGGACCACAGATGGTTGAAGCCGATTCAGGAAAAGCAATAAAGTCGATAACTCATGTAGGAGATAAACTCTGGAGTATGGAACTCTGAAAGTGCTCCTGAACTCCCAAAATACTCTTAAAATACGAGAAATTCAATAAATAGAACCCAATAAACAGGAAATACCTGCAGGAGTTAATATCATCTGAACTTAGAAGTAAAATCAGGATCAGCTTTATAATAGCAAAATTAATTAATATAGATTTCAATATAGGACAGTACTATCCAAATCTAAAAAAATACAAAAGGCGTGCATAGATGGCAAAACTAATAGACAAGATTCTTGGCGGCAATGTAAGAAGTACAACCAATGCCGAAGATTACACTGAAATTGACCTCAGCAAGTATGAGGAAGTTCTAGAGGAAGAACCTGCAGAAACTTACGTAAAAATCGCAGAAGTCTCAAGTATTAACCAGATATCTCAGCTGAAGCAGGAAATTTATAATGGAAATATTTTAATGATAGATATCTCAAGTATCAGAGGAGATGATCTTCTGAGGGATAGGGTTTTAAAAGAGCTGAAAGATGTCGTTATCGATGTCCATGGAGATATCGCAGGTGTTAAAGGAAGCACTGTAATTGTAACTCCCACAGGTATTAAAATTGATAGATCCAAAATCTTTGGTGGAAAATATTGAATAACAATTTTTTTAAGCAGGAAAATTTTAAGACAAGGGTTTCCTGTCCGCTATGTCACAATGAACTTGTGATGAACTGGCAGAGGGACACTATCCCCTACTTCGGGGAGGTTATGTACATCAGTGCAAAGTGCCAGTGCAGTTTCCGCTTTGCAGATACTATGATCCTCTCCAGTAAGGAACCCATGCGCTATGAAATATCAGTTGAGACCCCGGAAGACCTGGATGCAAGGGTTATCCGTTCAACCTCAGGAACAATCCGTATCCCGGAAATGGGAATTGTTATCGAGCCTGGCACAGTCTCGGAATCTTACATAACAAACATCGAAGGCATACTGCAGCGGGTAGAGAGTGTACTTACGACCGCAAGTAAATGGGTGCAGGAAGACGAAGAGAAATTTTCCAGAAGCCAGGAACTCCTGTGTATGCTTGAAGAAGTTATCGCAGGCACAAGAAAAATTACAGTCATAATTGAAGATCCCATGGGAAACAGTGCGATCATTTCGAAAAAGGCCATTGCTACCAAGCTCTCAAAAGAAGAAGTTGAAAAGCTAAATACCGGTATGATTGTTTTCGATATTGACAAATCCGAAATTGCACACGATGTTTCGGACAATATCCAGCCCCTTGGAGGAGATTAACTCATTTCCCTTTTTTACAGTCTAAGTAAAGCTCCAGGAGCAGAGTTCCCATATAATTATTAACTTTTATTCCAATAAAAGCAAACATACGTCACCTGCGCAGTCATTTTCCTGATCGTTACCATAAATAGTCTCAAGATTTAATAGTCAGGAAGCCTATCTGCAGAGCCCCTCTACAGGATCTTCGAAGGGGAAAATAATCGCAGATAAGAACGTTTCTGAGAGCAGGCCCTTAAATTGACCAGGAAGCCTGCGTGCTCCTCAAAATGATTACGGTTGGTACAAAAAGTTTGATGCTAAAATTCACGCGAAGACCTTAAAATTTGATCAATTTAAGAATAATGAACATCAATTGGAATGCAATAATAGAAATCAGATTGCACTTATAAGGTGAAGGTAATGGCAGAAAGCGAAAAAGAAGCAGCACTTCCTCCAAAAGAAGAATTCAGCGAATGGTATAACAGTCTCCTGTGGATGGCTGAAATAATGGATGTCCGATATCCTGTAAAAGGACTGTATGTCTGGTATCCATTCGGCTTTGCTATCCGAAGGCATACCTATAATATCATAAGGGAAATCCTTGACAACAGCGGACATCAGGAAACTATGTTCCCCCTGCTTATCCCTGAAAATGAGTTCATGAAAGAAGCCGAGCATATTAAGGGCTTTGAGAACGAGGTATACTGGGTAACCCATGGAGGAAAAGATCCTCTGGATATCCCTCTGGCTCTTCGCCCGACCAGTGAAACTGCCATCTACCCTATGTACAAAATATGGATCAGGTCCCATGCAGATTTCCCCCTCAAACTCTATCAGATAGTAAATACTTTCCGCTACGAGACAAAACACACCCGGCCTCTCATAAGGTTGAGAGAAATCACTTCCTTCAAAGAAGCCCATACAGTGCACGCAACATGGGAAGATGCAGAAGCCCAGGTTAAAGAAGCTATTAAACTCTATACCGAAATCTATCAGAGGCTGGGAGTTCCGGTGCTTCGCTCAAGGAGACCTGACTGGGACAAATTCCCGGGCGCAGATTACACAGATGCTCTTGATGCTGTCATGCCTGACGGAAAGACTCTTCAGATAGGTACCGTCCATCATCTCGGAGACAATTTTGCAAAGACATTTGATATTAAATATGAAGCCCCTGACGGCGAGCAGCGTTATGCCCACCAGACCTGCTATGGGATTTCAGAAAGGTCTATTGCAGCTACAATCTCCATTCATGGAGATGACAAAGGGCTTGTTTTGCCCCCAGAAATTGCACCTGTACAGGTTGTTATTATTCCGATCATTTTCAAGAAAGGAGCAGAAGAGGTACTTGCAGCCTGTAGAGATGTCCAGGAGCGCCTGAAAAAATCAGGAATGAGAGTCGAGATCGATGCAAGTGATCTCCGCCCGGGAGCAAAGTACTATAAGTGGGAAATGAAAGGTGTGCCTCTTAGACTTGAAATCGGCCCAAGAGATCTGGAAAATAAAGTTGCCGTAGCTGTCAGGAGAGATTCAGGAGAAAAGGAACAGATCCCTCTTTCAGATATCGAGGTATCTGTACTCTCAAAATTCGAGGAAATCCACAGGAACCTCTACGAGAAAGCAAAAACAGCACTCAAAAATCGCATTTTTGACTGCACCGAACTTGAAGACGTAAAGGAAAAAATCCAGAAAGGCGTTGCAACAATTCCCTGGTGTGGCAACAGGGAATGCGGCCTTGCCATGGAAGATGTAATAGGCGCAGGAATCCTTGGAATTCCCCTTGAACAGAAAAAAGAAAGAAAAGAGAAATGTCCTGTCTGCGGAGGAGAGACAGAAACCAGGGTGTACGTGGCAAGGACATATTAAGTGATTACTAAAACGATAGGAAAAGAGAGTAAATTAATCGCTTAAAACTCTTTTTCAGGAGCAGGCAGTAAAGCCAGAGTGATGGATTTTACTCCCACATTAAACGACGGCTTAAATGGGCCCGAGATAGATAACAAAGAATTGAGAATTCCTGCAGGGAAATATAGATTGAGAATTCCTGCAGGGAAACTCAATTTCATATTTTTTCTTTTTTGCCTTCTTTTACACAAATAACTTCACAACCTGAGAATATCTAAAAGCGAAATTTGTTAGAAGCTAACTTTACCAGTACTGCTACTCAATTTATCTTTAATAGAACTTAAGTAAAAAATAAGTAACTGCCCTCGAAACTGAGACCAAATAAAGTAAAATTAAGTTGAGTAAAAACAAATTATATTTGTTTGTGGATAAATATTAAATAGTAAGTTGAAGAATTCTCATTAGATTTCGGGAAGAGTTAGTCCATTTATTTTATCACCAGTAACTGTAAGAAACTTAACGTACTTTGAGAAGTTAATTCCCGGAACAAATATTTCTGAGAGGATCATTACTTAATCTTTACTTAATCTTTACTTAATCTTTACTTAATCTTTACTTTATTCCATAGAGGAGATACGAAATGGCCTGGATCGAGCCGGAAGTAACCAGAATACCTAAAAAACCGATGTTTTTATGCGTGCTTTCCAATACTAAGACCGCACATATCCCGAAGCTTTCAGCTGCAGGAAAAACAGCTGAACTTACTGACTATACACCTGCAGGGGATGCGGAGCTTATGGATACGGGAGGTATTATAAGCGTACCAGTGCTCCCTATGACTCCCCCTTATGACACTCCAACTCCTGCAATTATGACCCGTTCGGCACTGAAGCTTACGGATGTCCCCTACCATTTCATAAACTCCGGTCTCATTGTAACTCCCGAAGTCCCGTGCATAGACCTGAAAGCAAAACCCGGAGAAGATATAAGGGAGCCGATTGCTGTGAGGGATGTACAGGGTATTTATGAAAGAGCTAAATTCCTCGCAAAAAGGCTTAGAAATCAGGTAGACCACGTAGTTATCGGGGAAAGTATTCCCGGAGGCACAACAACGGCAATGGGTGTTTTAATGGCGCTGGGATATGATGGAAAAGTAAGCAGCAGCGCAGACGAAAATCCCCTTGATCTTAAAAAGCAGGTTGTTGAAGAAGGCATGAAAGCATCAGGTCTTACTTTTGGCTCCCTGAAAAAAGATCCCATGAAAGCCATTGCCTGCATGGGAGATCCCATGATGCCTGCTGTTGTAGGCCTTGTTGCAGGTTTTCAGGGCACAGAAACCAGCATTGTTCTTGCAGGTGGGACTCAGATGGCAGCAGTTTACGCCCTGATCAAACATATGGGCCTTAATACTCAAAAAATCACAATTGCAACTACCCGCTACGTCGTAGAAGATAAAACTGCAAACTTTATGGAACTTACCAGAACCCTGGGCGTGCCTGTAGTTTACGTTGCGGATCCTGGATTTGGAAAGTCCTCGCTCAAAGGGCTTCACAGATATGAAACAGGCACAATCAAAGAAGGAGCAGGAGCTGGTGGTGCCATGTACCTTGCAGGCCTTTACGGAATCACTCAGGAAGAGTTCAGAACTGAAGTAGAAAATGTCTGCAAATTGCTCAAAGCCGGAAATTGAGAACAATTGCCATACACATTGAAAAAGAAATTAAGATTTAGTAAATAGAAAATTCTTTCTATTTTTGTTTTTTAAATTCTAAAAGAGATAGTATTCTCTTAAAAACTACGGATAAAACACAAAAAGAAAGGATAAGAGAAAATTTATAAAGAAAAATAAGAAGCCTGTTAAGGCTTTTTTAAAAGCTAGTTTTTTCTAATTCTTTCTCCAAAGGCTCTTTTTACAGATCAGGTTTCCGCCGTACAGTTTTGGGCATTTTCGGAAAGCTTGAGGTCAGTAACAGGAGATAGCCTGTGACCTGATATCGATTTATTAACACTGAAAAGATCAGTTTCTTCAGAGAAATATGCTTCAGAACTGACACTTCCACATTTCCGGCAGTAGTAAAAGACATTAGAGCCCAGAACCTGGCGTTTCAGGCTGGTTTGACATAAACTGCAAAGTATAAAAATACTGGTAGTCTCCATGCCGATTCCTCATTCGTAAATCATGATAGAATCTAGCCTTGCCGTACCCACCTCTGTCCAGTACCTGCAAATGTTACAAATCTGCCTTTTTCCGTCTGAACTCATCCTCAATTTAGCATGACATTTTGGGCATCTATCTAGTTGTTTCGTGAATAATCCCCCTTGACTTCCATTTTTAAAACTGCAAAGTTCAAGGTCAAACTCCAGTGAACCGATAAAATCTCTGGAAATTCCATGCATGATCTAAGTATCACCAGTACAGAGAAGCTAACCTTAACCCTTGAGACCAACAATTTAAAAGCCGTTTTCGACGTTTATGAAAAAGTTGAATCCTCCCGGACAGAGGTTGAATAAAGGCGCTTTTAAGCAAAACTAAATATACGCTTAAAGATCAAACCTGTCCGAACTTGTTGCAGAGTGCTATAACAAGCTAAGTAATATATTATTCTTAAAAGGATATAAGTTTTCTCGATTAAAGGGGAATCAATATATATTTGATCAGGAGGTAAAAGGATGCCTCTGTAGCAAATTCAATGAAAAGAAAGGAAAACAAAATAAAAAGAGGCTGAAAAGTAATTGTGCTTCTCAGTAAAACATCTGTGAGGCTATTTGTGAAAACTCCCGAGCGAAATATATAAATATAATCACAGCTTTAGGAATGTTCGCGATAGGGTGCCTGTAAGTAAACACACCCGATAGCAGAAGCCGCTTTAACTCAGTTGGTAGAGTGTCTGGCTGTTAACCAGAATGTCGTAGG
>CAZLNG010000058.1:0-23806 GCA_964560735.1 uncultured Methanosarcinales archaeon
AAAAACTTATAACAAAAACTGAAAGTAAAATAAAGCTGACAGTAAAATAAAGTTGAAAGTAAAAAATGGAAGCAAAAAAAGACTGTAAGCAAAAAGAGACTGATAGCAAAAAGAAACCTTGTTAATTGAACCTGAAAGAATTTCATACAATAAAAGGTCAAAACTTCAGAGAATTTAAATTAAAAGGTAAAGTGGAAAATTTACAGGACTGTACCTTCTTTTTAAATCAGTAATTCTGCAAATCAATTGTCCTGCATTACCTGTACCCCATCTGAAGGGGTATAAATCCCTACAACAGTTTTTATGTTCTCAGAGAGTACTGGGTGTTTTTGCCTTACTTTTCTTCTCTTTGCAAAAGCAATCTCATTAAGAGGTCTTGCCCATATTGTGTCAAGTTCCTCATCCAGAGCTGAAGTTACACGCCTGACTCCTACCTGAAGGGAGGTTATGACAAATGAAGTGTCTTTTGTAGTTTTTACGTCATCAAGGACTATCTTTTCATCTTCGAAAAGAACTTCTCCTGCATGCAGTTCTACCCAGCGAGTGAATGGATATTCTATCCTGTTTACAAAGACCTTACGCTTATTTTCTCGGGCATTTCAACCTCTGGGATAACATAAACAAGCCCACACAGCAGATAATGTACTAAGGGCTTCTTTCCGAGCTTTAGCAGTTCATGAGATACTTTCTCCTCAGGAAAACATGAGGGGCACTCTAGATTGATATGTTGTGTCATAACAATCTATTCTTAAAATTTTTTTATATTATTTATTTTTTTTGTAAAGTTTTTTATATTTATACCAGGAAAACTCTTTCCTTTTATCTTATCCTTCTCTGGCTATCAAAAGTTTTATTATAACGAAATGCATAGTCTAACATCTCATTATTGAGATGCTTCTCAAAATTAAGAAGGGTGCCGACAGTGCCTGACATTGAACACCTGAAGAAACTTGCCCTTATAGGAGCAGTAAATAAAACCATTAAGGTCTCTTCGAGTGAATTTCAAAAGCATACCGGGGCAAGCTCCAAAACCGCAGCAAGAAAATTAAAGCAGCTGGAAGAGGAGGGGCTGATTGAAAGAAAAATCGTCCCCGGTGGCCAGTTGATAAAAATGACCGAAAAAGGAATTGAAATTCTTAAAAATGAATATCTGGAGTACAGTACTATTTTTTCTCCGGAATCTGATATCTTTGAATTTGAAGGAAGCGTGCTTAAGGGTCTGGGTGAAGG
Organism: uncultured Methanosarcinales archaeon; assembly: GCA_964560735.1. Taxonomy (GTDB): domain Archaea; phylum Halobacteriota; class Methanosarcinia; order Methanosarcinales; family Methanosarcinaceae; genus Methanosarcina. The sequence goes on from CAZLNG010000058.1 coordinate 1,231, forward strand.
TCAGTATTATGTAAACATTCCCGGATACAAAAGACAATTTGAGGAAAAATTGAATTTCGTACCTTTCCCGGGAACTCTAAATGTAAAGCTTTCTGAAAAAAGTCTGGCTATTCGAAATTTACTGAAAGAAATGCCAACTATCAGGATCGAAGGCTTCAATGACGGGGAGAGAACTTTTGGAGGCGGAAACTGTTATCTGGTTAATATCGGCGGTGTAAAAGCTGCAGTAGTCTCTCCTGAAAGGACGCACTACCCTTCGGATTTAATCGAGATAATCGCACCGGTAAAATTAAGAGATACCCTGAATTTGAAAGACGGAGACAGAGTTGTGATACAGGTAAAAAAACAGGGTACGGAGAGCCAAGAATGAGCAGAAGTACGGTATACGAGTGTCTTACGTACAGAAATGAAAATATCAACAGGGCGCTGGAAGCTCTGCGGGCCGGAAAAATGATCCAGATTTACGACTCGGATTCCAGGGAAGGGGAGACTGACCTTGTAATTCCGGCAAAAGTGGTCACTTTTGAAGATGTAAAATGGATGAGAAAAGATGCAGGAGGCCTTATTTGTGTGGCAGTAGACCCTGTGGCATCCAAACAACTCAAGCTGCCTTTTATGGCAGAACTGGTTAGGGAAGCCAGTAAAACCAGCGATACTCTTGGCGAAGTGGTAGAAAAGGATGGAGACCTTAAATACGACTCTCATTCTTCCTTCTCTATATGGGTCAACCACAGAGATACCAGAACTGGTATTCCGGATAATGAAAGAGCCCTTACCATCCGAAAAATAGGGGAGATTACAGAAGAAAGCCTTTTAGGAAACGGAGTCCGCTTTGGAAACGAATTCAGAACTCCTGGACATGTAGCTCTCCTGAGAGCTGCCGAGGGTCTTCTCGATGAGCGCAGAGGACAGACAGAGCTTTCAGTTGCCCTTGCCCGAATGGCAGGAATTACCCCTGCAATGGTAGTCTGCGAAATGCTGGATGACGATAACGGCCAAGCTCTTTCAAAAGAAAATGCTAAAAAATACGGTAAAGATCATGAACTTATATTTCTGGAAGGACAGGAAATAGTGGAAGCTTATATGACCTGGACAGGTTCCGAATAGTAATTCTATTTTTTTCTTTATTCTATTTTTTCTGTACTTCATCTTTTCCATTTTTTTCATTATTCCGTTTTTCATTCTTTCTTTTTTCTTTCCATTTTTCGTATCTATCTTCACGCCTTTTCCTGTTCTTTTTTTCTTGATCTTGTTTCTTTAGTTCTTTTAAAAAGTAGAATTTTATATAAAAGCCTGGTTAGTATATAATGATGCTTTTTGGCAGCTTTTCGTTGCATTAAGTCTTTTTTTGACTTTTTATCTCCATATTTCCACAGTTTGATACGCAGGGCTCAGATATGTTACAGAAATTTAAGAAAGTCCAGCAAGTTCTCATATATGTATTGTTTCTGAATCTTTCTGTAGCTTTTGCCAAGATCATTTACGGAAATCTAACCAGCACTTTGAGCATGGTTGCAGACGGCTATCACTCCCTTTTTGATGGAGTCTCCAATATTATAGGGCTTGCCGGGAGTTTCATTGCAGCACGTCCCCCGGACAGCGAACATCCGTACGGACACGGGAAATATGAAACTATAGCCTCTATTCTTATCGCCTTTCTTCTTATATTTGTAGGCGTTGAAATTTTCCAGAACGCTATCAATCGTTTTCTTTATCAAGGCAAGCCCGAGGTCACAGCTATCAGTTTTCTCGTGGTTGTCGGAACAATGTGTATCAACTACCTGGTCACACGATATGAGTACAGACAGGGTGAATCTCTCAGAAGCCAGGTGCTTATCGCAGATTCAATGCACACCAAAAGTGACATTTACGTTTCCCTCTCTGTTCTGGTAAGTCTGGTTGCAATAAAATTAGGCTTTTCTCTTATGGACCCTGTAATCGCCTTACTGATCTCATTTCTGATCTTCAGGGCTGGATACAGAATCATTAAGGAAGGCTCAAGGGCCCTTCTGGATATGTCCAGAATTGAAGAGAAAGAAATCTGTGAAATGGTTATGGGTATTGAAGGGGTAAAGGGATGTCATAAAATCCGGACCCGTGGAAGTATGGGAGATATAAAAGTCGATATGCATCTTCTTGTTCAATCTGATATGCCTCTTCAGGAAGCACACGTTATTTCTCACAGGGTTAGCAAAAAGCTGAAAGGGGAATACAAAGACATTTCTGATGTAGTCATACACCTTGAGCCCTCCTCAAGACAACCCGAAGAATCAAATAGCAAAAAAACCAGTTAAGATTCATGGCTGGAAACGTTTTCGGGCAAATGTTTCAAATTACCACCTGGGGTGAATCTCACGGAAGGGCTGTAGGCGTTGTTGTAGACGGGTTGCCTGCAGGGCTTCCTTTCTCCGATGTTGACATTCAAAAAGAACTGGATAGAAGGCGCCCCGGACAGAGTGAGGTTTCTACTCCCCGACACGAGGCTGACAGGGTGGAAATACTCTCGGGAGTTTTCGAAGGAATGAGTACAGGCACTCCTATTTCCATGCTTGTGTGGAATTCCGATGCCAGGTCTTCGGCTTATGATGCGATTAAAGATACCCCTCGCCCAGGACATGCTGATTTTACCTATATGGTCCGTTACGGAACAAGAGATCACCGTGGAGGGGGCCGGTCTTCAGCCCGCGAAACAATAGGCAGGGTTGCAGGTGGAGCTCTTGCAAAACTCCTGCTTGCTAGGTTCGGAATCCAGGTTGCAGGACACGTGCTTGAGCTTGGTGGAATCAGGGCAAAACCTCTTTCTTTTGAAGAAATTCTCGAAAACGTGGAAAAAACCCCTGTTCGCTGTGCCGATCTCGAAGCTGCTGAAAAAATGCTTGAAAAAGTTGCAGCCCTGCGGCAGGAAGGAGACAGCGTTGGAGGCATTGTCGAGCTTATTGCAAAAGGTGTACCTGCTGGTCTTGGGGAGCCTGTATTTGACCGGCTGGATGCGGACCTTGCAAAAGCCCTTATGAGCATTCCTGCAGTCAAAGGCTTTGAAATCGGAGCAGGGTTTGAAGCTTCCCGCCTTCGTGGAAGTGAAATGAACGATCCTTTCCGCCTGGAAGGAGGAAAAATTACCTGTTCGAGCAATAATGCAGGTGGCATCCTCGGAGGAATTTCAACAGGTCTGGATATAGTGTGCAGGGCAGCAGTGAAACCCACCCCCTCCATAGGGAAAATCCAGCAAACAGTAGATCTGAAATCCGGAGAAAATACGGAAATCTCAATCAAAGGACGGCATGATCCCACAATCCCTCCGCGTATGGTGCCTGTTGCCGAAGCTATGGTTGCCCTTGTGCTTGCCGACCACATGCTCAGGAGCGGCTTTATCAATCCCAGAACCTTGCTGGAATAAAGGAATTTAATCGATTATTTCCATCTTTTTTCTTGTTTTCTTCCGAATTTCTCCTTATTCAGTATTTATTTGCGTGAAAAGCGATCAAAAAGTTTACAATTTTTCTCACCGAGATTGATAAAAATAGCGCTTCCTTTATATTAAAAAATTAGAAAAAAGATAGATTTGATTTTTTGTGTTTATAGCTAACGAAATATAAGTACTTCACTTCTCAAGCTTTATGATGTTCTAAGATACGGATTTCGCTATAATTTAAAATATAAGCTTTTCGTTTTGATATTGAATGAAAAGAAATATACATTCTTAGGAATTACCCTAAAAATATCTAAAAAGTAGGAGTACTAAAATCTAAAAGATATTAAATTCAATTGAAATCCATTTTGAAAATATGTTTTATTTCGGAATAATCAATAAAATAATCACACTAATAGTTTTTATACTGCTGAATCTACATAAAATCAGATACTTTTCATTATCTGTTGGATTCATCAAAATTCAAATTAATCTTCATCATTTTGCGGATGCAACGAATTAAGCCCAAAATAAAAAGTTTAGAAATTACAAGGGATTAGTTTTCTAAAGCCAAAGTTACATAGCAAAGGTCAGAGAAAGTTTGAATTGATAGGGAAGAGTAGATCAAATAAATCTTTACATCAAATAAGCAATAAGAACACGACTCTATAAGCCTGTAACATCGTAAGTCTTATATTTTATATGTGGATTTTTATATATCGGATCTTTATACAAAACGTTATTGTGGGTAGTCATTGATCAAATCTGGAAAGCGAACACATTTCATTTTTAAGAAAAAGTAGAAAGATCCTTATGTTACGGTTTTCAGCAGTTGAGTTTCCTTTCATATGAAAAAAATCAAATTTGGACCATATAAAGGCAAGTCAGCTACTATATATAAAAAGGAATTTTGCTCATATCCTTAAGCAGGAGAATCTTTGGAATGAAAGCAAGCCTGAGAAAGTCTGGCATTGACATCATTGGAGATGTGTCCTGGGGAACACATTTCTGTCAATTCTATCAAACAAAAGAAGATTTGGTGGACATACATGCCCCCTATTTCAAAGCAGGATTAGAGAATGGCGAGTTTTGCCTCTGGGTCGTGTCCCAACCACTGGAAGTAGAGGAGGCAAAAGAAGCCCTGAAACAGGTTGTTCCTGATATTGATGTTTATCTGGATAGAGGGCAAATTGAAATTATTCCATACACTCACGGAGATGTAAATGAGGGCATTTTCGATTCAAATAAAATCATAAATGGCTGGGTCAAAAAATTAGATCAGGTTTTAGCAGGTGGCTATGAAGGGCTCAGAACGGCAGGTAACACTTCCTGGTTGAAAAAAGGAGATTGGGGTGACTTTGTTAGTTATGAGACAAAAGTGGATGCCAGTATCGTCAAACGTCAGATAATATCCTTGTGTTCATATCCCCTCAATGTATGCGGTGCAGCAGATATTATTGATATAGCTTGCAGCCATCAATTTTCTTTGATCAAAAGGGAAGGAAAATGGGAGCGGATAGAAAATTTCGGGCAAAAAAACATTCCAGAGAACAAGCTGGCAGAAAGGGCTCAGCATCAGAATGAGCAGCGCATCGGGATGAAGCTGGGGAGCATTTCTTTTTCTGCTCAGGAGATGGATAAACTGGAGCTTGCCGATATCGTAGATACACAGGCTATCCAGTCCCTTATGGACGATTTCTATAAACTTGCTAACATTCCTATAGGTATAATCGATCTCAAAGGCAATATTCTAGTAGGCGTCGGATGGCAGGATATCTGCACCAGATTCCACAGGGTTCATCCTGAAACCTGCAGGCACTGCGTAGAAAGCGACACAGTACTATCTACAGGCGTCCCCCTCGGAGAATTTAAGATGTATAAGTGCAAGAACAACATGTGGGATATAGTGACCCCAGTTGTTGTGGGCGGGCAGCATTTTGGCAATATCTTCTTAGGGCAGTTCTTTTTCGAGGACGAGCCTGTAGACTTTGAGCTTTTCCGATTCCAGGCCAGAAAATACGGTTTTAATGAGGAGGAATACATAGCAGCCCTTGAAAAAGCCCCGCGATTGAGAAGTGAGGCTGCGAATACAATCATGGCCTTCTTCATGAAGCTTGCAAGCATTCTTTCATATCTGGGTTACAGCAATCTCAAACTGGCCCAATCGCTGACAGAACGCGATTCTCTGGTTGACGCGCTGCAAGAGAGCGAGGAAAAGTACCGCAATCTCATAGAAACCGCCAGTGAAGGTATATGGATACTTGACGCTGAAGCAAGGACTACTTATGTTAATGAAAAAATGGCGGAGATGTTAGGATACAGTCAGCAAGAAATGATTGGCAAATTTGCGTGGGATTTTGCCGATGAAGAAGGTAAGGCTATCCTCAAGCTGAATATGGAAAAAAGGCGGCAGGGCATCAATCAGATTTATGAGTTTAAATTAATATGTAAGGATGGCTACACCTTATGGGTGCTTATAACTGCTAAATCCATTTTCAATAAGGAAGGAAAGTTTACAGGCTCTCTGGGCATGTTTACTGACATCACCGAGCACAAACAAGAAGAGCACCGGATTTACAGATACAACCGGATTCTTGAGGGAATCAATAAAATTTTCAGCAATGTGGTGCAGGCAAAAACCGAAGAAGAACTGGGAAATGCGTGTCTATCTGTAGCCCTGGAAATTACGGGCAGCCAGTTTGGTTTCATTAATGAAATGGGCACTGACGGACTGCTGCACGATGTTGCAAAAAGCGAGCTTGGATGGGAACAGTGCCTTATGTATGACAAGACCGGTCATCGTAGCCTTTCAAGCAATTTTGCTGTCCATGGCCTGTACGGTAGTGTCATTAAATACGAGAAAAGCTTCTTTACCAATGATCCTCCATCGCATCCCGAAAGTATCGGTCTGCCAGATGGTCATCCCCCACTAACGTCATTTCTTGGCGTACCTCTTGTCCAGAACGGGAAAACTGTGGGCTTGATTGCGGTCGCAAACAGTGAAAACGGCTATAGCTTCGAGCAGCAGGAGGATCTTGAAGCAATCGCACCGGCGGTGATGCAGGCTCTGCACAGGAAAAGGTCGGAAGAATCTCTCAGATTGTCAAATCTTTATAATCGCAGTCTGATTGAAGCCAGCCTGGATCCTTTAGTAACCATTGGACGTGATGGTAAGATTACCGATGTAAATGGTGCTACAGAACAGGTTAGTGGATATTCCAGAATGGATTTAATCGGTACTGATTTCTCAAATTACTTTACTGAGCCTGAGAAAGCCCATACAGGCTATCAGCATGTATTCACAGATGGCAAAGTTTGGGATTATTCTCTGGAAATTCAACATAAAGATGGACGAATAACTCCTGTTCTGTACAATGCTTCGGTTTATAGGGACGAGGATGGTGAGGTTATTGGCGTCTTTGCTGCAGCACGTGATATCACTGAACGTAAGAAAGCGGAAGAAGCTGTAAAAAGAACATATGAAAATTTAGAAAACCTGATTAAAGAAAGAACAGCAGAACTTGAAAAAGCTTACGAATCATTGAAAGAAAGCGAAGAAGGCCTTGCTGAAGCCCAAAGAATGGCTCATATTGGAAATTGGGATTGGGACGTTGCAAACGATAAAGTATACTGGTCTAATGAGCTGTACCGCATTTTTGGGCTCAGCCTCCAGAAATCAGCTCCGTCTTACAATGGACTTTTAAATTATGTACACCCCGACGATAGAGATTACGTAGATAAAAGCATTAATAAAGGGTTAAAAGAAGAATCAAAAAATGGTATTGATTATAGGATTGTTCTGGATAATGGAGAAGAACGTACAGTCTATTCGAAGGCTGAAGTAATCTTTGATGAGCAAAATATTCCTGTTCGGGTGAAGGGGATTGTGCAGGATATTACTGAGCGCAAAAAAACGGAAGAGAAAATTCAGATACTTGCGAATGTTGTAGAATCATCGAATGATGCTATTGTAACTGAGTCTCTTGACGGTACTATTACCAGCTGGAATAAGGCGGCAGAGCAAATTTACGGTTATTCGGCTGAAGAAATTCTGGGAAAAAATATCTCGATCCTTGAACCTTATCTCGTTAAAGGAGAAATAAAATACTTTTCTGAAAAAATTAAACAGGGTAAAAAGGTCCAGCATTATGAAACTCTAAGATTAAAAAAAGATGGAACTGTAATTGATATTTCAGTAACTCTTTCTCCGATTCTTAACACCTCTGGAGAGCTTGTAGCTCTCTCGGCTATTGTAAGAGATATTACTGAGCGCAAGAAGGCAGAGAAAGCTTTGAAAGAGAGCGAGGCTCGCCTGCGTCGGTTTTACGAATCGGGGATGTTTGGCGTGGTTTACTATAGCATGAATGGTTCGATTATCGATGCCAACGACAAGTTTCTGGAGCTAGTCGATTACACGCGCGAAGACTTGCAGGCTGGACAGATTAACTGGAATAAGATGACTCCACCGGAGTACCATCTCCTGGACGAGAAGTGCATAGCAGAACTGAAAGCCACCGGGGCGTATGCGCCCTATGAAAAGGAGTATATCCGCAAAGATGGGTTGCGTGTGCCTATCATTCTCGGAGCAGCTACTTTCGATCAGTTGCGCAGTGAAGGTATAGCCTTTGTTCTCGATAATACAGAGAGAAAAAAGACGGAAATAGCCCTGGCTCAAATGGATAGGATCAGGATAAAAGAAATCCATCACAGAATCAAGAACAACTTGCAGGTTATTTCTTCCCTGCTGGATCTCCAGGCTGAAAAGTTCGATGATGAAAAGGTTAGAGAAGCTTTCAGGGAAGGTCAAAATCGGGTAGTCTCAATGTCCCTCATCCATGAAGAGCTATATAAAGGGAAAGACAATGATACGTTTGATTTTTCGGCATATCTTCGAAAATTAGCTGAAAATCTTTTCTGGACTTACAGCCTTAGCAGTAAAAATATCCGTCTGTTGATGGAGCTGGAAGAAGATGCCTTCTTTGATATGGATACTGCTGTTCCTTTAGGAATTATTGTCAATGAACTCGTTTCTAACTCTCTCAAACATGCATTTAATGAAGGCGAACAGGGGGAAGTTCGAATCCGGCTTTGCAGGGAAAAAGAGGAAAATGTAATGGATGAGTCAACTTTCAGCCTGACAGTTTCAGATAATGGGAAAGGAATCCCCGGAGAGATAGAGTTGGAGAGCCTTGAATCACTTGGATTGCAGTTAGTAAGCATCCTTGTTGAACAGCTGGATGGAGAAATTGAAATTAATCGAGTTCATGGAACTGAGTTTAGAATTATTTTTAAGGCAGCAGAAAAAGCGTGAGTCCAGATACCAGGCAAGACAGAATATGATCATTCCCGTTGCTCTGTGTGGGTATCTCCAATCTTTCTTCAATCTTTTCGTTGTTATTTAATTTAGAAAGCTTGATTACTGCCTTATTCTCTTTACTCTTTGTTGATAAGTCTTCACTCCTTCAGTAAGAGAAGACTTACTTCCTGCTCTCTTTTTATAGGTATCTGTCTGAAATGACAGAATATTAATATTACTTTATTAATATGACCTTTCAAGTTTCAATTAGACCAATTTTCAGTAAAACTAATCTGATTCATACTCATTCCATTGGTTATGATTACAACTTCCAAATTATTGTTAATTTGTAAATCTCATTAAACTTTGACTGCATCAATATTAACCGTTAATTTATGATTACTATGACAAATCCACCAAGGCTTATCGCATGGGAACTGACTGCAGGCTGCAACCTGAACTGCGTGCACTGCAGGGGAGCCTCCACATCCTCGGTTCCGGAAGGTGAACTTACAACTGATGAAGCTAAACGCTTCATTAACGAGGTTTCAGAACTTGGAAAGCCCATCCTTATTCTGAGCGGAGGGGAGCCTCTCACCAGACCGGACGTTTTTGAAATTGCCCGCTACGGTACTGATGCCGGGCTTCGTGTAGTGCTTGCAACAAATGGGACTCTTCTCACTCCCGAAATTGTGACTAAATTGAAAGATTCCGGGGTGCAGAGGCTCAGTATAAGCCTCGACGGGGCAACTGCAAAAACCCACGATGAGTTTCGTGGCATGCCAGGAGCTTTTGAAAGGACTCTTGCAGGGATTGAAGTCCTGAGAAAAGCAAGTTTCCCCTTCCAGATCAATACAACTATCTCAAGGCGCAACATTGAGGAAATTCCCAAAACCTTTGAGCTTGCCAAAGAGCTCGGAGCAGTTGCATATCATGTTTTTTTCCTTGTGCCGACAGGCAGGGGAGAAGAATCAGACGAGGTATCTCCAGCAGACTATGAACGCCTTCTTCACTGGTTTTATGATATGCAGAAAGAATCGGAAATCCAGCTGAAAGCGACCTGTGCCCCCCATTATTTCAGAATTATGCGCCAGCAGGCAAAGAAGGAAGGCATTGAAATTTCGGTGAAAACTCACGGCTATGAAGCCATGACAAAAGGCTGTCTTGGAGGGACAGGTTTTTGCTTCGTCTCCAGCGTGGGTGAAGTCTATCCCTGCGGCTATCTTCCTGTACTTGCTGGCGATATCAGAAAACAGCCCTTCAGAGATGTCTGGGAAAACTCCGGGGTTTTCAGAAAACTCAGGAATCCCGACGAACTGAAGGGTAAGTGCGGAATCTGTGAATATAAAACGGTCTGTGCTGGCTGCAGGGCAAGAGCCTATGCTGCCACTGGCGATTATCTTGAAGAAGAGCCTTACTGCATCTACAGGCCCGGAAAAAAATGATCGTGATCAGGATGATTGAACTTGAAAATTACAAAAATCGGCTCCAGCAAGAGGAAGTCGATTTTGCCTCTGATATGGATCCCTATGAAGGGGAAGTTCCCGAACTTGAATTCGATGATACTGATAAGAAAATTCTGAACCTGATCCAGCAGGAAGTTCCCCTGGAGGTCGAGCCTTTTGAAAAATTAGGGAAAATCCTTGGACTTTCCGAAATTGAGCTTCTTGAAAGGCTGCGGGGGCTCAACAGGAAAGGGGCAGTAAGGCGGATAGGGCCAATTCTCAGCACAAAAAATATGGGTGGAGTAGGTACTCTTGTTGCCCTGAAGGTTCCAGAAGATAGAATTGAAGAAGTTGCAAACTTCATTAATGAATACCCTGAAGTTTCTCATAATTATCTCCGAAGTGCAGCAAAGTATAATCTGTGGTTTACTCTCTCTGCCCCCGACAAAACCAGGCTTGAGGATATCATTTTCGAAATTAAGGAGATAACCGGCTGTCCGCTTCTGAACTTACCTACAAAGCGCCTTTTCAAGATAAATGTCAAGTTCGATATCAGGTGAAAAAAATGGATGAAACGGACATAGAACTTCTCAAACTTGTGCAGGACGGAATCCCTCTAACTCATTCGCCTTTCAGGAGTTTTGCTGCCGAACTCGGGATAAGCGAGCAGGAAGTTGTTGACAGGCTCAAAAGCCTCCAGAGAGCCGGGAAAATTCGGCGCTTTGCAGCTTCAATCGGGCATAGAGCAATAGGAATCACAGCCAACGCGATGTGTGTCTGGAATGTTCCCGACGAGCAGATAGAAAAAGTAGGGGCAATAATGGCGGAATTTCCTGAAGTAACTCACTGTTATGAGCGTCCGCGTTATCCCGATTGGCCGTATAATCTCTTCACCATGGTCCATTCTTACACTCCTGGAGATTGTGAAAAGGTAGCTGTCAGAATTTCAGAAGCTACAGGAATTAAGGATTACACTCTCTTCTTCAGTGAGCGGGAGTTCAAGAAAACTGGGGTCAGGCTGTAAGATCCGATCTCAAAAAGCTGATTTGAAATCTTAAACTGAGGGTTTAAAATATTTTACTTTTGAGGTTCCTGATATGGTTGATAATAACAATTTTCTCCCACTTATGCTTGACCTCTCTGGCAGAAAGGTCATTATTTTCGGGGGCGGCTCTGTCGGGGAACGCAAAGCTGAACTTTTCTGCGGCGTTGCAGATACCCTCGTTGTCAGCCTCGAATTTTCCAGGCGGCTCAGGGAGCTTGAGGTTTCTGGACAGATCCGGCTTATTCAACTCGATCTTTCTGAAGCTGCTGATTCTGAACTCAGGGAAATCATCTCGGAAGCCTTTATAGTTATACCTGCAACCAGCATTTTCGAGCTTAACCAGAAGATTACTTCTCTTGCACGGGAAAGCGATATTTTGATTAATCAGGTGGATGCTTTAGGTAATGTTGTAATCCCTTCAGTCATCAAAAGAGGAGATCTTGTTATAGGGATTTCCACTCTCGGGCACAGTCCTGCAGTCTCAAAATATACCCGAAAGCAAATAGAGGGTGTGATAACTCCCGCATATTCGGACATGATCCGGCTTCAGGATGAGATAAGGACCTACCTCAAAGAGCATGTGCCAGAGCAAAGAAAGAGGCAGGAACTTCTCTGGAAAATCCTGGAAAACGAAAATGTCTGGAATGGTCTTTCAGAATCCTACGAAAAGGCAGCAAAAATAGCATACGCGATAATCTCGGATTACTCTGGAAATTCCTGTCAGTAATGAGTATTTCATGAACAAAGTTTAATTTATAACTCCTTATATTATTATTCTATTCCCTTTATTCATTCTATCCGGAGGCTCTCTGTGACAGAAATCTCAAGTATGGTCATATCCCATAAAAAAGCAAAGATTGAGGAAATGGAATCCGCCTGGCACGGAGATCTGGACGGTTTGCTCCACAACCTGCATACCCATGAATATGTTTACGAATGTGTCGTTTTAAAAACGTGCAACCGTGTTGAAATTTACGTTGTCTCTCCCAAAAGCAGCAGTGTACTTTTCTCTTTTGCAAAGGAGATGGGAGCTTCCACTCACATTATTGATTTCTACGGGCATGACGAGTCTTTAGAGCACCTGCTAAGGCTTGCTGGAGGACTTGAATCCATGATTGTAGGAGAAGACCAGATCCTCGGACAGATCAAAGACCTGTATGCCTATTGCAAGAAAAAAGGAACAAGTGGAAAGATCCTGGACACTGCCTTTGATAAAGCTATTCAGGTAGGAAAAAGAATCCGGAATGAGACAAAAATCAATAAGGGGTCGGTTTCCATAGGTTCTGCAGCCGTAGACCTTGCGGAAGATATCCTGGAAGGCCTCACAGGGAAATCCGTGCTTGTGATTGGGGCAGGGGAAATAGGTGTGCTCGTTGCAAAGGCTCTCGCTGAAAAGGATCTTGAGGCAATATACATCTCTAACCGCACTTACCAGAGAGCTGAAGAAATTGCCTACGAACTTGGAGGGCACGCAGTCAGGCTTGACGATATCCAGACTTATCTTAAGGACGCTGATGTGGTGATCAGCGGGACAGGTGCTCCTCATTACATTCTTACCAGAGAGATGGTTGAAAAAGCCATAAAGGAAAGGAACAAAGACCGTAAACTTCTGATGATCGATATTGCAAATCCCAGGGATATTGAGGAATCTGTTGTTGAATTAGAAAATGTCGAACTGTGTAATATTGACAACCTCAGGGTCATCAGCGAAAGAACTCTTAAAATGAGAAAGGAAGAGGCTAAAAAAGCCGAAGCCATAATTCAGGAAGAAATCAGGCTTTTAAACCTTCAGTACAAGCGCCAGAAAGCTGACCGCCTTATTGCTGACCTCTACCGACAGGTGTATGATGTGCGGATAAGGGAACGGGAAAAGGCAGTCAACAGGCTCAGTGCCTATCATACCATCGGGGAAATTGAAACCGAAGTGCTTGACGATCTTACTCATTCTATTGTTAACAAGATTCTGGCCGAACCTACCAAAGTACTCCGCCAGGCTGCAGAACTCGGAAACGAAGAGTTCCTTGATGTGGTTTCAAGGGTTTTCTGCCTCGATAAGGACAGGGTTAGGTTTGAAAAAATGAAACCCGGGTGTGGAAATGAGTTAAGCCGGGTACTGGAGAAGGGAAATTCTTAAGGAAATAATTTCTATTAAAGGAGTGATCATATGTTTCCAGATGTTAGGTTGAGACGGTTGAGAAAGGGAAAGATCAGGAACCTGATACGTGAGACCACTTTATCTGTTGATGACCTGGTCCAGCCAATTTTTGTGGATGAGACTATTGACTCTCCTGTTGAGTTCTCTTCCATGCCCGGGATGTACAAATTTCCGCTTTCAGAGGTTGCAAAAGAAGCAAAAGAGATTGCAGAACTGGGAATCTCTGCTGTAATCCTGTTCGGAGTGCCTGCTTTTAAAGATGCGGAGGGTAGTTCCTCCTGGGGGGAAACTGACGTCATCCAGGAATCTGTTCGAAGGATTAAAGCCGAACTTGGGGACAAACTTGTGGTAATTACTGACATCTGCATGTGCGAATACACAAGCCATGGGCACTGCGGGATAGTTGATTTCGAAACAAAAGAAGTTCTCAATGACCCAACTCTTGATATTCTGGGAAAAATTGCAGTCAGTCATGCAAGAGCAGGAGCTGACATGGTAGCTCCATCCGGAATGATGGACGGAATGATAGAAGCTATCAGGCAAGCTCTTGACTTTAGTGGTTTTGAGAATATTCCGATCATGTCTTATGCTGCAAAGTACAGTTCATCCTTTTACGGGCCTTTCAGGGAAGCAGCCGATTCCGGGTGCTGTTTCGGAGACCGCTCCACCTATCAGATGGACCCTGCAAATACCGATGAAGCCATTAGAGAAGTTACCCTCGATATAGCTGAGGGGGCAGACATAGTAATGGTAAAACCGGCCCTTTCTTACCTTGACATTATCTATCGGGTAAAAACAGATTTCGGAATGCCGACAGCTGCATACAATGTGAGCGGAGAGTATTCCATGATTAAGGCAGCAGCAGCTAACGGTTGGCTTGATGAAAAGAAAGCCATTTACGAGTCTCTTATTTCTATCAAAAGGGCAGGGGCGGACATTATCATTACTTATTTTGCAAAAGATGCTGCCAGAATGCTGAAGTAAATGTTTTTTCTGGCATTCCTGATTCTCAGGAAACCTCAGCCCTTTTTTCTTTTACCAGCATCTATTGATTTTTAAGAATCTGCCCACTTTTTTCATTTCTCTATCAAAAAATGCTTAATAGGGGAAGGCTCTGTTATAAAGATAATAATGCAGAAGGAAGTAAAATTAAGAACTTAAATAAAATTAGGAGCTTAAATAAAATTAGGAGCTTAAATAAAAATAAGGTAATCTTTTGTCCTTAATTTCTTAAACCGAGTTTAAAGTTTAATATATTCAATTTCATATGTTCAATTTAATAATTTTCGATTTGATAATCTAGTTGAACTAGAAATTTACTAATTAAGAATATTCTTATGTTGAAAATTTTCAGTCCAATCCGGTGAGATTTCATGACAACTGAGGTAACACTTGAGAAGTCCAGGCAGATGTATGAAAAGGCAAAGACCCTTATTCCGGGTGGGGTAAGCAGTCCTGTGCGTGCAATCAAACCTTACCCTTTCTATACAGCATCAGCTGACGGGTCAAAAATAAGGGACCTTGACGGAAACGAGTATATTGATTACTGCCTGGCTTACGGCCCTGCGATTCTAGGGCATAATCATCCCGTAATAAAAGAAGCTATCAAAACCCAGCTTGATAAAGGCTGGCTTTACGGGACTCCTACTGAGCTTGAAGTAACTCTGGCAGAGAAGATTGCAGGATATTATCCAAGTATTGACATGCTCCGCTTTGTTTCTACAGGAACCGAAGCCACAATGAGTGCCCTCCGCCTTGCCCGTGGCTTTACGGGCAGGAACAAGTTCATCAAAATAGAGGGCGGCTTTCACGGAGCCCATGATGCGGTACTTGTAAAGGCAGGCTCAGGAGCTACAACTCACGGAGAGCCTGATTCTCTGGGCATTCCTGCAGATTTCACGAAACATACCCTGCAGGCACCTTACAATGATATTGAGGTAATGGCCGAACTTATCGAGAAGAACAGAGATGAGCTGGCGGCAGTAATCCTGGAGCCCGTGCTTGGAAATATCGGGCCTGTTCTCCCTCTGCCTGGCTACCTTGAAGAGCTCAGGAAGCTTACTCAGGAAAATGATGTGCTCCTTATTTTCGACGAGGTCATAACAGGATTCAGGCTTGCAATGGGCGGGGCACAGGAATACTTCGGAGTCGTGCCGGATATGACCACTCTCGGAAAGATCGTAGGTGGAGGGCTGCCTATAGGGGTTTTTGGCGGCCGCAGGGATATTATGGAAATGATCTCACCTTCGGGTCCCGTTTACCAGGCAGGAACCTTCAGTGGAAGCCCCTGTTCTGTAGCTGCGGGTATTGCAGTACTTGACTATCTGAAGCAGGAAAAAATCCATGCAAAACTCAATTCAAAAGGCGATTACCTGAGGGCTGCGCTCTCTGAAATCGTTGAGGATGAAGGGCTTAATTATAATGTATGCGGAATTGCTTCCATGTTCAAGATTTTCTTCGGAGACAAACCTCATAACTACCAGGAGGTTCTGAAGTGCGATAAAGAAGGTTACCTTGCCTTCTTCCACAGGATGCTTGCAAGCGGAATTTTCCTTCCTCCTTCACAGTTTGAGACCAATTTCGTCTCGGCAGCCCACAGCGAAGAAGATATTGATAAAACCCTTGAAGCATACACTGAAAATCTCTGAGTGGATTTGCTTCTTTGAAAACGAGGATTATACATGATTATAGGTACAAGGGGCAGCCAGCTTGCGCTTGCCCAGGCCGAGAACGTTGCACGTCTTTTGAAAGAGCGGGGCGTTGAAACCAGTTTGAAAATTATAAAGACCAGCGGGGACAGGTTTACTGACCGGCCTCTGCATGCAGTATCCAGTGGAGTTGGCGCTTTTGTCAGGGAACTTGATGATGTCATGCTTGCAGGAGAAATAGACATTGCTGTTCATTCCATGAAGGATATGCCAACTGTCCGCCCTCCTACGCTGTCTACTGCCGCTGTTTTGAAGCGGGACACTCCTTTTGATATTCTGTTGACCTACGATGGATCTTCACTGGATGAACTTCCGGAACTGTCCATTATAGGTACCAGTTCCCTTCGAAGGGTTGCCCAGGTTAAACGTTACAGGCCTGATCTTGTTACCCAGGAGTTAAGGGGCAATATCGATACAAGGCTCAGAAAACTCAAAGAGGGGCAGTATGATGGGATCCTGCTTGCCAAGGCAGGGCTTGAGCGCATGGGCTGGGAGCTTGAAGGGCATATTCTTTCTCCTGATTTCTTCTGTCCCTCCCCTAACCAGGGCACTGTTGCAGTGGTTACAAGGACAGACACAGAAGCCGAAGATGCTGTTTCCACACTTGACCATACTGATAGCCGGATAGTCACTGAGATCGAGCGCATCCTGATTTCAGAGCTTGGAGGCGGCTGTACCACCCCCATAGGTTCCTATGCCGAAATTACGCCTGATAGAAAAGAAATTCATGTCCGGGCTGAGGTTCTCTCTCTCGATGGCACTGAGTCTGTCAGGATAGACGAGTTTATCCCAATGCGCGGAGGGATTGAAAAAGCCAGGGAGCTTGGGCACAGGCTTGTAGAGATGGGAGGCAAAAGACTGGCGGAAGAAGCGCTCCTGCAGATCTCAAGAGATTCGTGTGACTCAGACTATTGTTCGTATGAGTGATAATACAGATTGCCATGGCATGAAGGAGCTACAATGTATACTCTAAATGGACTCAAACTGAAAAATCCCACTATTCTTGCAGCCGGCGTGCTTGGTACAACCGGAGCTTCTCTTTGCAGGATTGCACGTGAGGGAGGGGCAGGTGCAGTTGTGACCAAATCGATAGGCCCAACTCCTAAAACCGGACATCCTAACCCCAGCATGGTCAAACTTGACTGTGGCTTTTTGAATGCTATGGGGCTTCCGAACCCTTCTTATCCGGGCTTCCTTCAGGAACTCGAAATTGCAAAAAAGGAATCCGGAGTTCCGGTAATTGCAAGCATTTTCGGAGGAACTGCGGCTGAATTCACGGAAGTTGCCGAAGGCCTGCTTCCTGCAAAGCCAGATGCTTTCGAGCTTAATGTGAGCTGTCCCCATGCCGAGGGATACGGAGCCGCTGTTGGCTCGAATCCCTGCCTTGTAGAAGCAATAACAGCAGCAGTAAAAGATGTCTCGGATGTTCCTGTCTGGGTCAAGCTTACACCCAATGTTTCTGACATTACCTGCATAGGGACTGCGGCCGAATCCGGGGGAGCAGATGCGGTTGTGGCAATCAACACCGTAAAAGGAATGGCTATCGATATCGAGTCCGGATACCCTGTCCTTGGAAACCGTTCAGGTGGGCTCTCAGGAAAAGCTGTCAAGCCTGTTGCTGTCAAATGTGTTTATGACCTTTATACTGCCCTTGAGATTCCCATTATCGGTGTAGGAGGGGTATCCTCCTGGCAGGATGCGGTCGAAATGATGATGGCAGGGGCGTCTGCTGTTCAGGTCGGGTCTGCAGTATATGACAGAGTTGACATTTTCTCTGAAATCAGTACAGGCATAGAAACTTTCCTTCAGAGGAAAGGCTATTCGGATGTAAATAAATTAATAGGACTTTCCCATGAGATGGTCTGATGCTTCCTCTTAATGCGACAATTGAACGGATAACCGAAGAGTCTGCTTCAGTACGGACTTTTTTCTTCGATCTCCCTTTTGAAACAATGGAACCTGGCCAGTTTGTAATGGTCTGGGTAAGGGGTGTGGACGAAGTGCCAATGGGTCTTTCCAGAAAAAACTCCATTACTGTCCAGAAAGTGGGAGAGGCAACCTCGAAGCTTTTTGAATTGAAAGAAGGGGATTCTTTCGGGCTCAGGGGACCTTTCGGAAAGGGATTTTCTCTTCCTTCCAGCGGTGAAAAAATTCTGATTATTGCAGGTGGAGTCGGAGCAGCTCCTCTTTCCCCTTATGCCGAAAAAGCTCATGAAGCTGGCTCTGAGGTTCATACAGTTCTTGGTGCCAGGAGTGCAGACGACCTCCTTTTTGAAGAGCGCTTTGCAGAGGCAGGGGAAGTTTATGTTTCTACGGATGACGGCTCAAAAGGCACAAAAGGTTTTGTAACCGATGTACTTAAAGGTCTCAACCTTTCGGCTTACGACAGGATTGCGGTTTGCGGCCCTGAAATAATGATGGCTTCTGTCTTCAGGCTCCTTGAAGAAAGAAATTCTCTTGAGAAAGCCGAATTTAGCCTTCACCGTTATTTCAAGTGCGGCATCGGAGTCTGCGGGGCATGTTGCATAGATACCTCCGGGCTCAGGGTTTGCAAGGACGGCCCTGTATTTTCAGGTATTCAGCTCATAGGGTCCGAACTCGGAAAATACACCCGGGATGCCAGTGGGCGAAGAGTTAAAATTTAAGTTCCTATATATCCTTTTAAAGAACGGAGCAAACAGGCTAAGAGGTCTCAAAAAGCTGGAGAAGGCAAGATATGATTGGAAGATTCAGGTCAGGAGATGATATTTTCTATGGAGAAATCGAAGGTGAGTATGTATACCCTAGCTGGGGGACTCTTGCAGGGACATTTGAGCTTTCAAAACTCCGCGTCCTTCCCCCTTCATCTCCGTCAAAAATCGTTTGTGTTGGCCTGAATTATCAGGACCATGCAAAAGAACTTTCTATGGAAATCCCGGAAACTCCTGTCCTCTTTTTAAAGCCTCCATCTGCAGTTATAGGGCATGAAGAAAAGATTCTTTATCCGGCCTCAAGCACGAGAGTAGATTATGAGGCTGAACTTGCAGTCGTAATCGGTAAACGCTGCAAAAACATTTCAGCCGCAAAAGCTGAGGACGTAATTGCGGGTTATACATGTTTTAATGATGTGACTGCGCGGGACCTTCAGCAGAAGGATGGGCAGTGGACAAGGGCGAAAAGTTTCGATACCTTTGCAGCATTCGGGCCTTATCTCGCCTCTCCTGGCGAGATTGATGTTTCTGATGCGAAGATTGCCTGCAGGGTAAATGGGGAAACCAGACAGGAATCAAGTACTTCAAACCTTATTTTTGATGTCCCTTACCTTATCGAATTCATCACTGAGATTATGACCCTGGAAGTGGGAGATGTAATTTCCACAGGGACCCCTCCGGGCGTTGGAGAACTGGAGCGGGGAGATGTTGTTGAAGTGGAAATCCAGGGAATCGGAATACTTAGAAACGAGGTTGTCTGATGCTGCTTGAGCATATCGGAAATGAACTTGACCTTACCGAGCGCCACCTTCTGGTGCTAAAAAAAGTGATTGAAGAAGCTCCCATTGGAATTCTGAAACTTTCTGAAGTTACCGGAATGCAGAACCATAAAGTGCGCTACTCTCTCAGAGTCCTTGAACAGGCTAACCTTATCAAGCCCTCGGCTCAGGGTGCAGTGCCTGGAGAAGCAGTTCCAAAATTCCTCGAGGAGTTTGAACGGGAGCTTGAAAAAATCAACGAAAAGGTGTCCCGTATCCGGGAAATAGAAGCTTCCATCCAGAAATAAGTTTTCTGCAAAAGGTTTTTAAAAGTTTCTTCAAGAGACTCTTCAAGAGACCCTGCAAAAAACCCTGCAAAGGTTTCTGCACGCAGGATACACTTCAAAAAGTGTTTTTTAAAAGTAGTTTTTCTTTTTTCAGCTTATTCTGGATACTCGGGGCTTCGGTGGCTTTTTATAATCCTATTTACATTTTTTCCGCAAGCATTAGATTTAGTAAATCTCATTGGCTACTCACTTTTTGGCGAGTATATACAAATTTTAATTGAATTTGCACTTGAATAATCTTGTATTCTTATTCATTTGATCGCGGTTTATTTTCGGAGAATTTCCTATGACTTTAAGTCCTGAAGACCTTAAAACAATTGAAAAATACGCTCTTCAAAATGCTGTAAAATACGGAAAAGCCCCCCAGCCAAAAGCTGTTATGGGCAAGGTAATGGGGGAGTGCCCTCATCTCAGATCCAATCCCAATGCATTATCTGAAGCCCTTGAAATTATTGTTTCTGAGATTGCTAAAGGAAACCCGGAAATCTGGGAAGCCAGGCTTTCGGAAATTGCACCCGAGCTTATAGAGGCTCTTAGTGTAAAAAAAGAACCTGAAAAGGGTTTAAAACCTCTGGAAGGAGCAGAACCCGGCAAGGTTGTAATGCGCTTTGCCCCTAACCCGAATGGCCCAGGGACTCTGGGAAGTGCAAGAGGCATGGTAGTTAATTCTGAATACGTAAAAATATACAAAGGAAAATTTGTCCTGCGTTTTGATGATACTGACCCTGATATAAAAAGGCCCATGCTTGAAGCATATGACTGGTACCTTGATGACTTCAAATGGCTTGGCGTTGTCCCTGACCAGGTTGTTTATGCGTCTGACCATTTCCCTCTGTATTATGATTACGCAAGAAAACTCATTGAAATGGGAAAAGCCTACGTCTGCTTCTGTAAAGGAGGAGATTTCAAGGAGTTAAAGGATGCCAAGAAAGCCTGCCCTCACAGGGACACAAGTCCTGAAGAAAACCTCATGCACTGGGACAAAATGCTTTCTGGGGAGTATGAAGACCAGCAGGCAGTGCTGAGAATCAAAACCGATATCGAGCATAAAGACCCCGCTCTTCGGGACTGGGGTGCGTTCAGGATAAGGAAGATGTCTCATCCCCGCGCCGAAATCGGAAACAAATACATTGTCTGGCCCCTCCTGGACTTTGCAGGAGCAATCGAAGACCACGAACTCGGGATGACCCATATCATCAGGGGCAAAGACCTTATAGACAGCGAAAAGCGGCAGGGTTATATTTACAAATACTTCGGCTGGAAATATCCGAGGACAACTCACTGGGGCAGGGTCAAGATCCATGAGTTCGGTAAATTCAGCACAAGCACCCTCCGAAAATCCATTGAGGAAGGAGAATACAGTGGCTGGGACGATCCAAGGCTTCCCACAATCCGGGCAATCCGCCGTCGTGGAATCCAGGCTGAAGCCCTCAAAAAGTTCATGATAGAAATGGGAGTCGGGATGACTGACGTGAGCATAAGCATGGAGTCTCTCTACGCCGAAAACCGCAAAATCGTAGACCCTATTGCAAACCGCTATTTCTTTGTCTGGAACCCCCTAGAACTGGAAATTATGGATTCAGAGCCGACAGTTGCTAAACTTCCTCTTCACCCCACTGACCATTCCAGAGGTGTAAGGGAAATTGCCGTAGGGAATAAAGTGCTTGTCTGTATGGATGATGCCGAGAATCTGGAAGCTGGCTCCATTATCCGCTTGAAAGATTTCTGCAATATTGAGATTACTTCTCTTTCTCCACTTCAGGCAAAAATCTCTGAGATTTCTCTTGAAGCCCTTAAGAAAGCAAAAGCAAAAATCATCCACTGGGCTCCAGTTGACGGAATCCCCGTTAAAATCCGCGGTCCCGAAGGCGATATAGATGGAATCGGAGAACGTGGAATTGCATCCGAACTTGAAAAGATTGTACAATTCGAACGCTTCGGTTTTTGCAGGATCGATTCGGTAAGCGAAGAAAAAGTTGTGGCGTACTTTGCCCACAAATAATTTCCGGAAAGAAGGGGGAAGGAGAACTGTTCCTTTTCTTTTATCTATTTTTGTTAACTTTTTTGTTTTTTCCTTTGATGAGAAAATATAAGTTAATCAGTTTCTTTGGGATCTACTCATTGAAGCATGTTAATATTACCTATTATCCAATTGTGGAAATAATTTGAATTTTAAAACAATTCTGGAAATAAATTATTGGTTATGAAGTAACATATTTCCTTATAATTTTTCTCAATTACTATATTAGGAAAGAAGAAATATTTTCATCTTTAATTTCCAAAAATTTTTATTGGCATATTCCAAAAAATTGACGTTAATAGTAGAAAAATCCTCTTAAAAGTATGCATTTTTTAATAACTATCTGATATAATTTAGAGATTTTATCTCAAATTTTTCTTCAAAAAAACAAAAATATTTTATAATATAACCTGTATAAACCTTAGATGTCAACTTAGCAATTAAACAACAGATAAAAGAAAACTTTTTAGAAGAGTTGACCTGGCTAGAGGCCGCAATTCGTTAAATAAGGAGGTATTGACCAGAAGGAGTAATATCCTGTGGTCAGTAACAAATTTTGAGTTATAGAAGCCAAAACTTCTAATATCCGGCCCCACTTCCAATGACTGACCCCTATAATGTGATTGGAGAGTGAGACTCTGTGTGCAGCGTGTCCGCCCCACATAAATCGCAGAGAACCGAATTGGATAGATTCAAAAATATT
>CAZLNG010000059.1:0-23656 GCA_964560735.1 uncultured Methanosarcinales archaeon
TAACTTCAAGGCAGGGAATTGAGATTCCTTTTGTCAAACTCGAAGAGGCTGAAGAGGCAAGTTCTGAACTTAAGAAGCAGGGAGTTTTGAAAGGCTCGTCCGGAAAGCGGGTAAGGGCAGTAGTCGCCTGCCAGGGTAATGAGATTTGCAGATATGGGTTGATCGACTGCCAGCAAATAGCATACATGATAGATGAAAAATATTTCGGGGAAACTGTTCCCAAAAAACTCAAGATCGCAGTAACTGGCTGTCCGTCTGCCTGCGTAAAACCCCAGGATACCGATTTTGGGGTAATGGGTACAACAAAACCACAAATTATCTCAGAAAACTGTGTTGGTTGCAAGCGCTGTGAAAAAGCATGTAAAATGGAAGCAATAAAGGTTCTGGAAGATAAAGCTATCATAGACGTGAAAAAGTGCATCTTTTGCGGTGTCTGTATAACAGCCTGCAGGAAAGATGCGCTGAGAGCGGAAAAAACTGGATGCACGATCTTTGTCGGAGGCAAGATGGGACGTAAGCCAGGACACGGGACAAAGCTTCTTGAGCTTGCTGACGAGGAACAGCTTTTCTCAGTCCTTGAAAAAACCTTTGAATATTACAAGAGAGAAGGCCTTGACGGAGAAAGGTTAGGAGACCTTTTTGACAGGCTGGGATTTGAAAAATACAGGAAAGAAGTTCTTCCTTGAAATTCCTGAGGTTTTTCCAGGAATAGAACTGAGAAACCTATGATACTCCGCCACAGTAATGATTTTGTTTATATCAGTATTAAATCATTTTTCATGTATATCGAGATAGCAAGTGCTGGTTGATGCATCGTTCTGGATATTGAGACAGGTCTAGTCCTTGAAAATATTCCAAATTCTGATAGAACAGTATTTTTTTGTCAGCTAAAAATGTAGTAGAAGGACCTATGGTGTTGAATAGGCATGGACTGAAGAATATCTTATCCATCAGAAATTGGCCAACAATTAAATTTCAGGACAAAAACATGTAAACTATGTGCTCGTCCTTAATGTGTAGCTGGTTCTTCGACAAGCAAGGAAAAATGCCTATCCTTATCCCAAGCGATAGCCCTGGCCTTTGTACGAGGCTTCTAGGTGTGCTCGGTAGGTGTGCTTAGAAGGCTCAGAACACTGGAAAGGTAATGGAAAAAAGTAAATAAGATATTTACTGGGTTTTACGGTTATCGAGTATCTTTTTCGTCAAGGTCTTTACTATCTCTACATAATGCTCAAAAGAGTTAACTTCTCCATAGTACCCTTCTGTATCAATAGCATTAAAACCCCCATTTGCCTCGATTTCCAAAACTTCTACCGGAACTGGAACGGTATCAAAATTAGGAGTTGCCAGTACTTTATATTTTTCTGAGTACCATACTGCCAGTTCTCCTATCATGTCTTCATCCTCTGTTAATCGAAAGACCACTCCATTGATCTCCATTGTTGCCTTATCAAAGAATGGCTTTAAATCTTTCATTGTAAACATATATTCTTATCTCCACATTCCTAGATTAATAAGTTTGCTTTAATAACGAAATAACAATTTATAATTATTTAGATATCTTAAAATGTAAAGTTATGTCCATTAAACACAATGGTAAGAGTTATTAACAGATCAACTGAATTTATACCTACAAGGGAAAGTGAAAGTTTTAGCTACCAAGGTATTATTCATGGACGAAAAAAGGTATACTTCAAAAATAATAAAAGTCGCTGCCCATATTTCTGATGCGAAAATATTTCTATCAGAATGGAATGAAGATCTTTCTTCAGAAGAAAATTTGGATATCTTTGTTCAACATAATATTTTTGGCAAACCATCGAGAATGGCTGTAAAAAATATTTTGCAGATATTCAAAGAAAGATTTCTGTTAGGAGATGATAGAGATAAAGCTCTTCGAAGACTGGTAAAGGCTGGTGTCGATCAAACTATTGTGGACAGGATTCTTTATTATCATACTACCCTTGCAGATAAGTTACTCTACGATTTTGTGACTAAGTATTTATATGGACTTTATTTAAAAGGGGATTTACTTCTTTTCACTAAAAAAGCTCAGGAATACATTCAAAAGCTTTCAAACGAAGAAAAGACAGTCGCTCCTTGGTCTGAAACAGTTTGCAACAGGGTAGCTCGGAATATTCTGACAACTCTCCGCGATTTCAATCTTTTAGAAGGAAAAATCAAGACGAAAATTACTCCACCCTATTTGCCAACTGAAGCTTTTGTTTATATTGCTTATCTACTTTATCGTCAGAATCTATCAGGTGAAAAAATTGTAAACCATGACGATTGGAAACTTTTTTTGTTAGATCCCTCTACTGTAGAGCGCATGTTTATAGATGCTCATCAAAACGGATACTTGGTATATAATGCAGCGGGGTCCATCATCAGAATCAATTTTAATTTCAATAATATTGAGGGAATAGTTGATGCCATCATCGAAAGAAAGGCTGGAATTACTGGAGTCTGACTTGAAAGCAACTCCTCAACGTATTAGTGTATATCACGATTTACCTTTCGCTATTTTCTGGTATGACCCTGGAGAGGAGAAGAAAATGAGGAAAGAAATAGACTTGCTCTCTACGAGACTGGAAAATGAAGGGAAAAAAGTTGTAAGACTTTCACTTGCAGAGATTTTATGGGACGCTATAAAAGAAAACGATGACTTAGAATACCTCATAGAAGATGAAAAAAAACAAGAATTTGCTAAAATTCAGGATCTTATTTATACGTACTTAACAGATCCAGATTTCACTCCTTTAGAAGACCTTCTTGCTGACAAACTTAATCAACTTGACCATGAAAAAGAAATTGCATTTATTGTTAGAGTGGCTTCGTTGTCTCCTTCGATTTATCCAATTTCCCAATTGATGGGGCTGATGCAAGGAAAAACAAACGTTCCTTCGGTGCTGTTCTATCCTGGTTGCTACGATGGGGTTACTGGTTTGAGATACATGTGCATTGAAAATAGGGTAGCTGTTGGGAATTACCGTGTGAAAATCTATTGAGAAGGGTGGAAGACATGGGAAAAATTCATGAATTATTTCAAAAAGATATTTACAGGAAAATTGAAGAAGTTATTAAAGTTGACCAAGCTGACGAAGAAACTGTCAAAAACGAAATTGAAGAATACATAGTTACAGATTCGATCAAAGATCACTACCGTCGTGTATTAGACCAGTATAACCTTGGTAGAACTTCTCCTTCAGAGGGGATTGGGATTTGGATCTCTGGTTTTTTTGGATCTGGTAAATCATCTTTTGCTAAAATCCTTGGATACACATTGTCCACTAGAAGAGTTATGGGGAAAAATGCTGCTGATATATTTATTGAAAGAGCCCAGGATGAAAGAATAACTGATCTCCTCAAAATTATAAACTCTACTATTCCTACTCATGCTGTAATATTTGACGTTTCCATGGACAGGGGAGTAAGGACAGCAAACGAGAGAATTACTGAAGTAATGTACAAAGCACTGTTAAGAGAACTTGGGTATGCAGAAGATTTTGACCTTGCTGAACTCGAAATGACATTTGAAGAAAGAGGGGAACTGGAAGAGTTTATTCAACTCTATGAACAGATCTTCACTAAGGAACCTTGGAGTAAAGCTAAGAAACGTGGTTCAAGGGCTATCAGCGAAGCTAGCAGAATTTTGCATGAAATGGATTCCAAGACTTATCCAACTGCCGAATCCTGGGCAACTTCTATTGGCAAAAATGGGCGTGCTGATATAAGTGCTAATCGGTTGGCAGAAAGAAGCTTTGAACTTATGGATCGACGCAAGAAAGGCCAGGCTCTTGTCTTTATTATTGATGAAGTAGGGCAGTACATTTCACGAAGTGTAGACAAAATGCTGGATCTTCAGGCTGTGGTTCAGGCCTTTGGTAGAGAAGGAAAAAATCGAGTTAAAGCAAAGAAAGCAGTGGCTCCGGCCTGGATAGTTGTCACCTCACAGGAGAAACTCGATGAAATCGTAAGTTCCCTTGATTCAAGGAAAATAGAAATGGCGAGGTTAAAAGACAGATTCCCAATTAACGTAGACCTTTCTCCAGCTGACATTGCAGAAATTACAGTCAAAAGGGTGCTTCAAAAAACACCTCCATCTGAAACCTTTTTAGGAAATCTATTTGACAAATTTGAGGGTAGATTAAATACTAACTGCAAGCTTGAAAGTACCAGCGTTAAATCTGAAGTAACAAAACTGGATTTTATAAATTTCTACCCATACCTACCTCATTATATCGATCTTTCTATTGATATCGTATCGGGTATAAGGTTGCAACCGGGCGCCCAAAGACATATTGGCGGCTCCAATCGGACCATAATCAAACAAGCTCAAGAAATGCTTGTAAACCCAAAAACCAACCTTGGGGAACAACCAATTGGCAAATTAGTCACAATGGATAAAGTTTATGATCTGGTAGAAGGGAACCTCACAACCGAAAAGAGAAGAGATATTGCAGATATAGGAAACGCATTTTTAGAACACCCATTCTATCTGCAAGTTGCAAAAACCATTTGCATCCTGGAATTTACCAAAAAATTGCCCAGAACAGCTAAAAACATAGCTGCTTTTCTTTATGAAGACATGAATGGGGAATATTTATTTCCACAAGTAGAGGAAGCCGCTAAAGAACTCGTAAATGCAAACTACATTAAAGCTACTGACGAAGGATATAAACTCCAAACATTACAGGAAAAAAAATGGGATCTCGATCGCAAAAAAATAGAAATTAAACCAGCTGATAGGAATAAGATAAAACAATCAATTCTCGATGACACCTTTGATCACAACGTAAGAAACTACAGATATAGCTCCAAAACGTTCAAACTGGGATTGAAAGTGGATGATGTTGGTATAGGAACTGAAGGAGACATTCCTCTCAAGGTCATTGTGTCGGAAGATTCTGTTGATTTTGAGGAGAAGAAAAAACAAAGTAGAGAAGAAAGTCGTGATCCAAAGAAAGAGAATGATATTTTCCTTGTTTTTGGCTTGAACACAGAAATCCATGATCTCGTTGAGGAACTACACAGATCAAATGAGATGATAAGCAATTATGACCGGATAGCGTCTCAAGGGAAGATTAAACCAGAAGATTCTACCTGCCTCGTAGATGAAAAACGCAAGAAGGACTCCATACAACGAGATCTCAGAGCAAAGTTCAAACAGGTGATATCTACTGGAGTTATTTACTTCCAGGGGGTAGAAAATGATAACTCTGGACTGGGAACAAATTTGCCCGACATCCTAAAAACATTTCTCGATCGAAAAATAAAGAGCCTTTATCCGAAACTGGAAATGGGGAATGTTAAGTTGAAAGGAGGTGAAGCTGAGAAGATCCTCAACGCAGTAAACCTGAACGGCTTGCCTCCTGTATTTTATGAGGGAGGAGAGGGGCTTGGACTTGTGGCTAAAGAAGACGGAAAATATGTCCTAAAAAGTTCTGCATCAATTGGCGAAGAGATACTCAATTATATCGGTGGAAAACATGCATATGGAGAGAAAGTCACAGGCAAAGACATAGAGAGCAACTTTGGAGGAATTGGTTATGGTTGGGATCTCGATCTCCTCAAAGTTGTGCTTGCTTCTCTTTTCAGAGGAGGCATCATCGAGATAACTTATCAGGGCAAGCGTTTTACCTCCTACATGGATCCTGAAGCTAGAAAACCTTTTGCTACCAATCCGGCATTCAGAGCATCTTCCTTTGCCCCAAGTAAGCCCATTGATATTAAAGTTCTCGCAGATGCTGCACGGAATTACGAAGCGATTACTGGTGAAGAAGTAGACGTTGAAAAAGAAGCAATCATCCAAGCATTTAAAAAATTGGTAGCTGAAGAAAAAGAGAACTTAACAAAGATACATGCAACTGTAAGTGCTCATTCCCTACCTGTAAAAGATTTCATCGATACATATATGGAGACTCTTGATGGAATCAAGAAAGCTGATCCTGAAGATTGCATAAAGATACTTGCAGAAGAGGGCATATCTTTTAAGGCAGATAGAGATAAAGCCAAAAGAATTGCCGCTGCGATAAACGATTCAACGCTTCAAACCTTGCGAAAAGCCAGGATTACGCTTGTCCAAAAATGTCCGGTGCTCAAAGAAAGGGATGTAGAAAACGGAGAACTTGAAGAACTAGAGAAGAATCTCAAAGGGTTTTTGGAAGCTGAATCATTCTATGAACGCTTGACCGATATTTCAAGCACCATGAAATTAATCTCAGATCGATATGAAAAATTATACATTGATTTGCACAAAGAGAGAACATCAACGTATCAGCAGGTCATTGAAGAGATAAAGAGTCATGTGGATTGGTCAACTATCACTGAAGAGCAGCAGGATATAATTCTTGCCTCCATCCTCAAAAAGTTATGTGTAGATGAGACTGGCACCGGAGGAGGGGGAGTTCCATTGGATAAGGATGGGGTATTGTGCTCCAAGTGCCGTGCTTCTATAGGGCAAATCGAATCGGATATTGAAGCAGCTCCTTCGCTAAAAACGAAAGCTTTAGAGAAAATACTTGAAGCCACACAGCCTGAAGAGAAATTTGAAAAGATAAGAATCAGTACGTTTTTTGGAACATCTGTAAATTCTATAGATGAACTTGAAAAAGGCATCCAGAATCTAAAGGAACACATAGAAAAGCTTCTTGCAGAAGGCAAAAAAGTAATTCTGGAGTGATTCTATGGAAGCAGAAGTCAGGAATCAAATAGAAAAAATGGTTCAGAATGCTCGTCACCTGCTTGAACAGGAAATCCATGATCAGTTAGAAGGTGTATACGGGCTTCATAAAGATGGAAACTTTGAGGATGTTTCTTCACTGCCTAAAATAAAAGATAATTCTGATGCTCTGAAAGAGAGAAAAGGGTTTGAATATTTCATAAGTAACGAGGTGTCTCAGGGCACCAAAAAGAAAGATGCAGTGAACAAACTTGTTCTTGGGCTTTCCTTTACTCACTTTAACAGGCTTATTGCCCTGAAACTTATGGAGAGACGAAAGGTAATCCGGGAAAGCATCTCAAGAAAAACCGATTCCAATGGTTTCAAGTTTTTCCTCGCCGATTATCCAGAACAGATGGTTCTCTGGACAAGTGGAAAGAACGATGAAGTATACAAGAACTTCCTGTTGCACCAGTACGGACTGATATCCGAAGAAATCCATGTCCTTTTTGATCCTGAAGACGTCTCA
The DNA here is from genome assembly GCA_964560735.1 of uncultured Methanosarcinales archaeon. Taxonomy (GTDB): domain Archaea; phylum Halobacteriota; class Methanosarcinia; order Methanosarcinales; family Methanosarcinaceae; genus Methanosarcina. The sequence continues at coordinate 7,191 of CAZLNG010000059.1, forward strand.
AACCTCATATTCCCAAAACCAAGAACCCTTTACGACCTTCTAGACCTGATAAATCAGGAACCACTTGCCGATTTATGGGAAGAAGACGAAACAATCGGCTGGATCTACCAGTATTTCACTCCTAAAGAACTGAGAAAACAGGCCCGATCCGAAAGTCCTGCTCCAAGAAACTCTTACGAACTCGCTTTCCGAAACCAGTTTTATACTCCCCGCTACGTAGTCCGTTTCCTTACAGATAACACACTCGGTAGAACGTGGTATGAAATGCGTAGGGGAGATACAAAACTCACGGAAATCTGCGAATATATGGTACGCAGATCCAATGAGATATTCTTGGAAAAGGGAGAAGAAACACCAGAGATTGAAGAAAACTCTGATAAAACCCAGGAAGAGTTACTAAACGAGCTATTTTATATCCCCTATAGAGCTAAAAAAGACCCAAGAGAAATCAAAACCCTAGATCCCGCAACAGGTAGCGGGCATTTTCTTCTTTATTGTTTTGACATCCTTCAGATTATATATGAAGAAGCATATGAGGACCCAGATCTGTCTTCATCTCTTAAAGCTGATTACCCATCTATAGAAGAATACAAGAAAGCCATCCCGGAACTCATACTTCGTCATAATCTCTACGGTATAGATATAGACCTGCGAGCTACCCAAATTGCTTCCCTTGCCATCTGGCTCAGGGCTCAGAAAGCTTACCAGGAAATGGGTCTTAAGGCAGAGGAAAGACCAAAAATCACAAAATCAAACATTGTCTGTGCCGAACCAATGCCCGGAAATGAAACAGTACTCAAGGAATTTAAGAAAAACCTTCAGCCTGCAGTACTCGGAGACTTCGTAACCGATGTTTGGAATGAAATGAAACTTGCAGGTGAAGCAGGTTCTCTTTTGAAGATTGAAGAAACAATAACAAATTCAGTCAAAGAAGCGAAAGAAGCTTGGCTCACTCGCCCAAAAGACATTCAACTCGACCTTTTCGGAAACAAAAAGTCTTTAGAACAGATGCGCTTTAACCTACGAGGTATAAAAGATCGGATGTTCTGGGAAGAAGCCGAAGAATTGCTAATCGATTCCCTGAAGAAATTTGCTGAAGAAGCATCAAATGGCGACAGTTATCCAAGAAAACTCTTTGCCGAAAATGCAGAACATGGTTTTGCTTTCATTGATGTAATAAGCAAAAAGTACGATGTCGTATTGATGAATCCTCCATTTGGAGACTCTTCGACAGGATCAAAGACGTATATAGACAAAAAATACCCACGGACAAAAAATGACCTTTATGCAGCATTTGTTGAAAGGATGCTTGAATTACTGCATGAAAGAGGATTTATTGGTATAATTTCTTCGAGAACAGGATTCTTTCTCCCTGCTTTCACAAGTTGGAGAGAAGAAATCTTAATGAAAGAATCAAGTCTTCATTCTGTCGCAGATCTTGGTTATGGAGTACTTGAAGCAATGGTGGAAACCGCAGCATATACTATTGAAAAGATACCCTCAATCGGTAGGAAAGCTGTATTTTTTCGACTTATAGAAGATAAAGATGACAAAAAAGGTGAAATTCTCCTTGAGACTCTGGGCAATCATAATAAAAAAAAGATGTTTGTAGTGAGGCTTGATTCATTTACATTAGTTCCAAAATCTCCTTTTTCTTATTGGGTTAGTGACATATTACGTAATAAGTTCAAAGTATTACAACCATTCGAAAGGAATGAGGGAGATGTAAGAAAAGGTCTTGGAACATGTGAAGACTTTCGTTTCATAAGGCTCAATTGGGAAATACCCTGTGAAAATGTGACTTTTCTATATGAAAAACAAATAAAAAATGTCACCTCTAAGGAGATCGTAGAATTATACAAAAAGAAAACCCATTCAAGAAGATGGTCCAAATTTGTAAAAGGGGGGGAATATTCTCCATATTATTCTAATGTCCATTTACTCGTAAATTGGAGCAATGAAGGACATGAGATACGCAATTTATACAATAACAACGGAAAATTAAAGTCTCGTCCTCAAAACCGAGATTATTATTATTTTTCCGGTTTAACTTGGTCTCGGAGAACTACGAGCAAATTTAGTATAAGAGCTTTACCGATAGGCACAATTTTTTCAGATTTGGGTAATATTGTCTTACCTTATAAGGAACAATTAAAATATTCATATCTTGGATTATTTTCATCTAATGTTTACTATTCTCTTCTCAAATTATCATTAGGGGCCGTTGACGCCGCAGCTCGAACTTACGATGTAGGTATTATCCAAAGAGCACCTATACCAGTTTTCAATAAAGAAATATCCGATGAATTTGAAGAGTTAGTGATCCAATGCATCAATATAAAATCAAAAGAATTCAGCTATGACGAAACTACCCACGTATTTTCTCTTCCTTCTCTTTCATCAAACAAATCTCATTCTCTTCAGGAATTTGAGTATTTACACAATAAGGAAAAGGCAATAAGAGAAGAGAATTTTTCAAAAATCCAGAAACAAATTGATGAGATCGCATACAATGCATACAAGATATGTCCAGATGATATGGGATTGATCGAAGAGGAAAACTTAGTGGATGAAGAAAACTTTGAAGATAACGAAAAAAATCTACTTACAAATTTACAAAATTTTCTACAATGGGCTGTAGGAATTGTTTTTGGACGCTGGGATATCAGAATGGGTCTTGATGTTACTATTGGTCCAAAACCCACAGATCCCTTTGATCCCCTTCCTGTCTGTTCTCCCGGAATGCTTTTAAGTCCAGATGGACTCCCCGCAAGAGAAGGACAAATCGTCTCTGAAGAATGGCTAAGAGCCAGAGAAAACGTCCTAGATATTCCAGAAAACGTATTAAATCCAACAATCCTTGATAGTGAATATCCTCTCAAAATTGACTGGGATGGAATTTTGGTTGACGACCCAGGCCACATAGATGATATCCTCGAAAGAGTCAAAGATGTTTTCGGATTAATATGGAAAGATAAAGCTCAGGATATTGAAAATGAAGCTTGTGCGATATTAAGTGTCAAATCTTTGAGGGATTATTTTCGCAAAAAATTCTTTGATTTCCATATCAAGAGATACTCAAAAAGCAGAAGAATGGCTCCTATTTACTGGCAACTTTCCAGTAAAAACAAGAACTATTCTCTCTGGATCTATTATCACAGGCTGACTTCTGATACCCTTTTCCTTTCCCTTAGGAAATATATAGATCCCAAGGTGGAATATGAAGAAACAAGGCTCTTGGAGATGAAGCAAAAACTTGAAACTGATAAGGAGTCACTTCCAAGGAGTCAGATAACTAAGATAGAAAAGGAAATCGAGAAAAAAGCCGACTTTGTTGTTGAGTTGAAGGAATTCAGGGATACTATGGAAAAGATTGCTCAGTCAGGTTATGACCCAGTCTTTGACGATGGAGTTATTTTGAATATGGCACCTCTACATAAGGTTATTCCCTGGAAAGAGCCCGCAAAATACTGGAAGGAACTGGAGGCAGGAGATTATGACTGGGCTCATATTACCATGAAATATTGGCCAGAAAGAGTTAAGGAGAAGTGCAGGAAGGACAAATCACTTGCTATTGCTCATGGGATGGAGGGACTGTATGATGGGAATAGTAACTGATTATTTAATTGGAATGGTGCAGAGTAACCTTGAAAAAAATGATATAGTAGTCTGGTATGATCCGGAAAAACAGTACCTGAATTTGGCGAAAAAGATAGGTGAGGAAATTCCTGTCTTTTTTTATGAAGGAAGCTACATTGAACTGCGCTACAAGCTGGAGCCCTATCTTGACTCCAAAGAAAAGGGAAATTCCCTCGTTTATGTTCCAGAAAAGCATGATGAAGTGGAAAGTCCACTGCTGGAAGTCGAATACTTTGGCACTTATATCAAACCTGGGGGCCCTACCAACAGGAATACACGCCTGGAGGTAATAGCCAGAAAAGCATTATCGGATATTTTCGATGCTGAGAACATCGAGGTGTTTGAGAAAAAGATAAAGGATGGAAGTCTTACTCTTGAAGACCTTGATGAACTGGCCTCAAAAGGTAAAGGCATTGCAAAAACAGGTGCCACATCATTAATTTTTGACACAACAGATCCTATGGAAATAGCTTTTCAGTTCCTCACCAGTGAAGAAAGCGATTCCAAGATCGAAGAAAAAGCTGCACTCAATGAATTAGCAGGTATTTTGAATTCTCATTTAGGGCTTGAAGGCAGAGCCTCTTCAGTTAGTGAATACAGGCGTTTGTTACATCGATATGTTCTGGTTTCTGAATTTACTGGAAGCCTGCCTGAAGATGTTTCAGTTCCAGAACTTGATACGGTTCCGCAGGCAAATAAGAAGTATCAGGTGGATGCCTGCAAAAAACTCGCAGAGACCTGGAGAAAACGCATTGATTTAAAGGAAGCCTATGTGAAAACTGCTGAAGAGGTCGAAAAAGCATACGACCTTGAAGCCCTTAAGATTGACCCTGAAGACCTGTTAGAAGCAAAAACCTTCCCCTGCTTTGATAAAGTTCTGATTAACCATGCTGTTGATCTTATTCTTAAAAGCAAATTTGAGGAATCCATTAGGATCTTCGAATCCAGAACCCGAATGTTCTGGGCAAGTATTGACTATGGAAACAGTAGCTTGTTCTGGAAAATTATCAATAAAGCAGCCTTAATTAATAAAATTGCAGAAACGATAAAAAAAGAGATTTCCGGGTCCTGCAAGAATGCAGAAGAACTTGTGATAAAATATACTGATTACTCCGATTCTTCAGCCTGGTACAAACTTGATTTACTTAAAAGGCAGCTTGACATGGATTACTCCAATTATGTAAAAATTGAAACTGAGAGTTTCCCCGATATCAACTCCATGTTCAATAAAATTAATCAAACATATTATGAAACCATAAATCGTCTCGCAGAGACATTCTCCGAGGCACTTATAATAGACAATTTTAAACTGGACGGCCTGCCACTTCAGAGGCACATTTTTTCAAAATCAGTGTATCCGAAATTATCACAGGGAAAAACTGCTTATTTCTGGATAGATGCACTTAGTTATGAACTGGCTGTTGATTTATATGAGTCTCTCAGCTCTGAAAACAAAAGTATTACTTTTGCCCTTGCGACACCTCCTACGATAACTCCGATCGGAATGGCATCACTTCTACCCGGAGTTGATTCTGATTATACTCTTGTAACTGAGACTACACCTGCCCCTGCAGTAAAAGTAAAGGATAGTATTCTTAAAACCCGCGAAGAAAGGATAAAGTACCTGAAAAGCAACATCTCCTCAGAAGTCGTACCTTTCAAACTCGGAAATATACCTGAAGATAACAAAAAGCTAAAAGAAAAAATCAAAGACGCTGATCTGATCATTGTTACCAGTCAAGAAATAGACGCTCATGATAATGAGGGTAACAAAAACATTGTCAGGAAAATTATGGAAGAAACCCTTGAGCAAATAGTTGTCTCAATTAGAAGGCTAAGAGATTGCGGTGTTAACTATTTTGTGATAAGTTCAGATCATGGGCACATCTTCGGAGAAAAGTTAGGGATGGATATGAGGATTGACCCTCCAGGCGGAAAAGAACTTTTCCTTGATCGAAGATGCTGGATAGGTCATGGAGGTACTAATTCCTCAAGCTATTTCCGCGTAAAACCTTCAGCCTTTGGAATTATCGGTGATTTTGAGTTTGCGTTTCCAAAAAGTATCGCTTGCTTCAAAACAAGCGGCGGTTTAGCTTTCATTCACGGAGGCTTATCATTACAGGAATTTGTCATACCCGTAATTGAGCTTATGGCAAAATCTCCGAAGAAAGAGAGCATCGGTGGCTTGGGATTCAAAATTGCCTTTAACAAGAAGAAAATTACAAGCCCATTCTTCACAGTAGAAGCCAACTTCTTCTGGAAGCAACGGATTACAGGTCCAGAAGAACACAAGGTAAGGATAGAGGTTAGGTCCGGAAAGGAAAAAGGGGAAATGGTATCTGCTTCCTTTGATTACGATCATGTAACTGGAGAACTTGCCCTTAAGAAAGATGAAATCGGTCATATCACTTTAATGCTTCCAGAAAATATCGAAAAAGGAAAAGTTTCTGTACATCTGCTTGATGCGGAAACTTCCAAAGAACTCGATAAAATCGAGGATATTGAGGTTTCTTTACTCAGATAAAGGTGTTCTACAATGCCATTTTTAGATTCTAAGGTCAATGAAGTATTCGGTGGAAGGGTTGTACGCAAGGATCTTGTCCGGAAAGTGAAAGTGGGATCAAATGTACCAATTTTCGTATTGGAATATCTGCTGGGGAAATACTGTGCAACCGATGATCCTTATGCGATTGAGGCAGGCGTAAACATAGTGAACAGAACCCTTGCTGATAACTTTGTTCGTCCTGACGAAGCCACCAAAGCCCAGTCTTATGTCCGGGAAAAAGGAAAACACATGATCATTGACAAAGTAAAGGTTCGCTATGTTTCCGATGATGACAAGTACTGGGCAGAACTCATAAATTTCGGGCATAGATATGTCCACATTCCAGACAGCTTTATACAGAAATACGACAGGTTACTCGTGGGTGGTGTATGGGCACAGGTAAGCCTTTACCACATGTACGATGAAGAGGCAAAAGGTAAAAGAAGTCCTTTTTGGATTGAAGATTTGACCCCTATCCAGCTTGCTAACTTTGATCTTGAGGAATACTGTGAGGGGCGCAATCATTTTACTTCAGATGAATGGATAGACTTCCTGATCAGAAGTCTCGGAATGGAACCATCCAATTTCGACAGGCGTCTTAAGTTACTTTTCCTCTCAAGACTCATACCATTCTGTGAACATAACTACAACCTTGTAGAACTCGGACCAAGAGGAACCGGGAAATCCTATGCCTATCAAGAAATTTCCCCTTATGGGATACTCCTCACCGGACCTACAACTGTGGCAAATTTATTTTACAATATGAGCACACAAAAAATGGGGCTTGTGGGCATCTGGGATGTAGTAGCATTTGATGAGGTTGCTGATTTACAAAAAATGCCCAAAGAAATAATCACAATGCTCAAAACCTATTGCGAGTCAGGAACATTTGCCCGTGGGAAAGAAGCACTCTCTGCATATTCATCTATTGCTTTTTTTGGCAACACAAATCAACCTGTTGAAGTAATGGTTCGTTCATCTCATCTTTTTGTTCCAATGCCAGCAATCATCAGAGAAGATATGGCATTCATTGATAGAATCCATTATTATCTTCCAGGATGGGAAATCCCTAAAATGCGTTTTGACTTTTTTACAGACAATTACGGATTTGTTGTTGATTATTTCGCTGAAGCATTACGAGAAATTAGAAAACAAAATTATACAGATGTGATCGACAAATATTATTCAATGGGCTCACACCTTAACGCAAGAGATGTGAAAGCGGTACGTAAAACTGTCTCAGGACTTGTGAAGCTATTATATCCGCATGGAAGATTTACAAAAGAAGAATTATCTGAAATGCTTGATATTGCAATGGAAGGCCGTAGAAGAGTTAAAGAACAACTTAAAAAGATGGGGTCTTTCGAGTATTATCAAACATTATTTTCTTATGTTGATAATGAAACCAGAGAGGAATTCTATGTAGGTGTACCTGAAGAAGGCGGGAGGAGTATGATATCCTCTGACCCTCTTGCACCTGGTTCAGTATATACGGCATCCGTTGACCATGAAGGAAAGGTCGGGCTCTATCGCATCGAAGTAAGTGTTTCTGCTGGAACAGGGAAACTCAAGACGGCTGGAGGAATTCAAGGTAGTATGAAAGAGTCAACCCAGCGTGCGTTTTCTTATATTCAGGGTCATAAGGTAGAAATGGGAATTGCAGGCATTTTCGATACATCAGATTTCCATGTGGAAGCTATTGATCTTTTATCTAATCGCACACAATGCGACGCAGGAATTGCCTTTGTAATTGCAGTAATGTCTGCTGTAAAGAAACATCAGGTTCTTCCTGGACTCTTAATAGTCGGTGACTTGAGTATTCAAGGAAATATCAAGGCACTTCCGAGTCTTTCTGAAGTACTCCAGGTTGCAATGGACAACGGAGCAAGAAAAGCTCTTATCCCTCTTGAAAATAAAAGAAACTTTTTAGATGTATCTGCAGATATAATGGAAAGGGTTGACCCCATATTTTATGGAGACCCTATGACAGCTTCATTGAAGGCACTGGGCATTAATTGAATAAAGACGAAGTTTACCTACGGCCCATAAATTTAGTGCAAGGGGTGGGATTCGAACCCCCGAAAACCTTCGTAAACGGATCTTAAGTCTGTCGCCTTTGATTCTTTGATTATAATTTACCTGTAAGCATCGATCCATAATATAGAACAGCACTATTATTTTTTGAAAAACCCTCTCATCACCCTTTATATAAGAGCCGATGAAATTATTTATTGTCTTTCTGGGTTGCTTGCAGACATACCATCACCAAACAAATCAAACCACCTTACGGGAAAACACCTCGATAATACCATACATCCCGTAAGCTTTCTTCAAGGCTGTCTCCAATACATGGGACAGCCAATTCTGCTTTTAAATAATACGTTTCTTCGACCTTTTGTTATGCTAGAAAGAGTTTAAACCGTAGGTCCGGGATAATTAGAATTCAGCCTTTTGACCGTGGATATATAATTAGCAAGTAAGTCAATTTACGAGCGCCAGCGACCTTATGCGTGGCTTCTAGATAGGTCTACGAGACGAAGTTGGGAAAAAGAGCAAAAAAAATTATTCTTCACTTTCTGATTCAGCTAATTGATATTTTTGTACTTCTATGATGGTCTTTAACCAGTCGGCGAGGAAATTGTTTAATTCCTCCTTTAGCTTTGGTCGATACTTTCCAGGTTCAGGGTAGACCTCTTGGAATATCCCCAAATAGTCGTTTTGAAAAGTCATTGCCTCGGCCTCTTCGTGATCTGGATGAATCCATACCTGCATATCCGGGTCGGCCATCACATCACCATTTTGTTTCCCGTTATGGGCCAGGCTAATAGTGTTATTTAGTAGATTATCCACATGTAGATCCATAAGCCCTTCACTAGTGAACCTCATGTAGGAAGCCTTCATCATCCCTGTTTCATCGATTATCCCAAGGGTCTGCAACCTAGAAAAAATTTGTTTGTAGATTTTACGGTCCATTTTCTAAATTCTCCTATTTTGTGGCGTAAGCTATCGTTTTCGCCAATTTTAAAAAATACATCGAGAGATATTTATATCTATTTGAGAAATTGGACTATATTTTTTCATTATATATTAAAGGAAAATTAAGACCTTGGTTGGGATTCCCTTATTCTTACATTCTCATGACCATTTTCAAAGATCAAATTATACGAGGAATATGTAGGTACAAGATACAAACGGCATCAATAGACAACGTACGATCTCAAGATATATATATCTTGAAACCATGTATATTATTGTATTAAGTAGGATCGTAAATAATTACGGTTGTCTAAATACAATTGTAAAAACATAAGCAGCATTTCTCCGGCGGTCAGGTGACCGATGAAAGAATTTCACTGCTTTTCTAAATCGAGGAGGAAACTGCATATGGTAGACGCAATTAATGTTGCTTTCACCCCAGAATATGATCCTTTGATAGTTGAAATCGATAAGGCTTGTGATGCTTGTGGAATTTCACGTTCGGGACTCATTAGATCACTTCTTTGTGACGTGTTTGAATTCACACCTGCAAAACCAAGGAAGCTGTACAATTCACACAAGAAAAGAGTAAAGCAGTGAATTTTATGCTTTTGCAATGCTGTGATGTTTAATGAGACCACGGGAGAGGTTCCAATTCCCCGTGAGCCCACAACAAAAGATATGGTAAGAGCCTTTAATCAATAATTATATACTTTATATTGATATTTATATCTTTTGTTGGTACAGATCAGGGTTCATGATAGTGGTTTCGTTTAATGTCACCGGATAAAATAAAGTTAAACGGTGATAAAATGAAAACAAACGAAAATATGGATGTTAATGCTGAACCGATGATTGAAAATATTTCAAGCGAACACAGAAATCTTAAAATAAAAACATCTAATGAAGACTTGGTTTGTATAATATCATATAAAAATAATAAATGGTTTACTCAGTTTAAATATAAACTTGAATTTCTCCCTCCAATACCCAGTAAAGCACCATTATATGAAGTAAACAATGTGAGAGATGGTCAATTAATTGATTCATTAATTGTAGGTAAAATTGTCGAAGATAAAAGTACAGCCAAAGAGATTCTACAGGAAGTTCAAAAAACTGCGTTTCAATTGTCTGGTCAAATTAATCATTTAACATTTGCTCCTGAGAAGAGCCATAAAGAAAATCCCGAAGAGCCAGAAAAACTGGATATAAAGGATCTTCTTATAGAACAATACGGTGAGACTGTTTTTGATAAAGCTCAACAATTAATTAATGATGGACATGCACAAAAATTTATTGTTGAAAAGCATTGTTCTACCTATGCAGGTGTGAGTGATAGGATAAGTTGGGCCCTATCCTGTGTTTTTGCAGTAACCCATATCTCGTCGTCGGTTGGTGGAGTGCATCTTAAATTATCTGGTCCGGCAGGGAATGGAAAAAATACTCTGGTTACAAATTTTACTAATCTAACAATACCAGAAGTATGGAGAATGACAACACCGTCCGGAAAAAACATGTTTTATAATGACTGGATAAAGCCGAATATGGTCGTTATTATTGACGAGTTCGATAATGGTGATAAAGATATAATAAAGACATTGAAGCTTTCTACCAGCCGTTTTCAGGATAAAACAATGTTAGATACGGTTATTTTGTTTGCCGCCAAAACAAAAATAATGCCAGAACGGATTGCATTTATTATAATGAGTGTATTACCGCTAGAAAATGAGGAAATGATTCAGAGATATCTTACAGTGGATGTGCCAAACAATATCAAATATTTAGCAGCTATAAACGAAAAGCAGAAAGGCCGAGAACATAATCTTCCTACTACAAATAATGCTCCGGATTTTGATACTCAAGTTTGCAGGTGCATATATCATATTCTTAACCAAGGAGTATATGATATCCGCATTCCATTTGCACCAGTAATTGAATGGCAAAATGTAGAACGTACAAGAAACTGGGAGTTATTTGCAGATATAATTAGGTGTTCGGCATTTTACAATATTCCTAATAGAGAGTATTTTCATAAGCCAGGGGATGAGGAAACCGGAGTTTTTCTTGCAAGTTACGAAGATTATGAAAATGCCGTTGAAATATATGATAAGTTGGCAGACAATAATGTTACGAAATTATCTACCAACGAACTTAAACTCATAGATACTCTCATCCAAGAAAGGAAGCGAGATATTGAATCAAAGCTGAATAGAGATAGTGCAGAAGCAATTAAAAATATCAATCGTGAAGTTAAACCACTAGATATGGAGGAAATTACACAATTTGGTGTAATGGATATAGCTGGATCTATGGATATAATAGGACTGGCTAAGGCTACTGGAATAAGCGATAAAACCATTGACTCTATGCTACATGGTAAACAAAATACCGAAGGACTTACAGGAAGAATAGTTGGGTTACATAGCGAAAAAGTTGCTATACAAGGTACCAATCACGTTGTACACAAAAGAAAAATCTGGTATGATGGATCAGATAATATTGTAACTAATGTTTCAAAGGTTCCTCGGGATAAATGTGATGCCGAAACCATTAAATGTAAGCAAAATTGGATAGAAGCTTGGCAGCTTGAAGATGCGAAATGGAATAGATGTTCCTGAACCCGATTTTAGGATTAGGTTTAGGTACCATTTTTGTCCTTTTCAGGAACATCTATTCAGGCTCCAAATATTGCTTTTTCATTTTTAAAAATAGATGTTCCTGAAATGACTTCAGGAGAATAAAACGGGCTCCAATTATTGAAATGAAAGCTACTCCTGAAGCTTTTGCGAAATATACAGGAACGGAAAAAATAAAAAATTTTTCTTCTAAATTTTGGTTGTTCAAAAAAATATTTTTTATTCTTTTATACTTTTATTTTTTTTCAGGAATAGCTATTCCATATATATATTATAATTAAATAATATATAATGGGAGCAGGACTAGCTGGTCCTGAAACATTGATTCAGGAGCAATCAGGAATAGTCAGGAGAATCAGGATCAAGTTTAGGCACCATTCTAATAATTAACTCTTAGCCATAGGTTTTTGTAAAATTCATCAAAATTCTAAGCCTCATTAGCAAAACCCTATAAAAATTACCTTAGCTCTACATAAAAGCTTGGCTATGAGGCTCCCAGACCTGATGGCACAGCTATTAGAAGTCATAAATGCGAAACTTATTATAACTTTTCTTCTGTGCTGAATTTTATAATGAACTTTGTCCCTTTATTTCTTTTTAGCTCGATTTCACCATCTAACTGATCTACCAGAATGTTTACAAGCTGTAAACCAAGGGTGTCGGAACTTCTAAAATCAATTTTTTCAGGGATGCCAACTCCATCATCTGAGACTATAAGAGTGTATTCAGTACTTTTTCCGGAAAGTTTTCCTTCATTGTCGTTTAGTTTATCTTCAGTTTTTTCACTGGAAAGTTTAATTTGAACTTCTCCCATTTCTCTTCCCGAAAATGCATATTTTAAAGAATTCGAAACAAGCTCATTAACAATCATCCCTAAAGGGACTGCAATATCTATATCAAAGAAAACATTCTCTTCCAAGTCAATGTTTAAGCTAACAGCTGTATTTCCAAGACTGTATGTGTGAAGAAGGTTTTCGACGAGTTTCTCAAGGTATAGTGAGAAATTCAGTGCTTCTCCTCCTTCGCCTTCATGCAATTCCTCATGAATAAGTGCGATGGATAATACCCTGTCATGACTTTCCCTAAAGGCTTCAAGGACTTCTAAGTCATTAATACATCCTCTGTCCTTGAACTTTCCAGCCTGAAGGTCAAGAAGGGACGAAATGACTTGAAGGTTGTTCTTGATCCTGTGATGAATTTCCTTTTTACGGGCAGCTTCGATTTTCAAAAGAGTGTCTTCTGCTTTTTTTCTATAGGTAATGTCCCGGGAAATAGCTGAGATAGCTACTATCTTTCCATAAGTGTTGAAAATTGGCGAAAGAGTTATTGAAATATTTATAATTGCTCCATCTTTTCTTAACCTTAAAGTTTCATAGTGCTGGATTTTCTCTCCCTGCTTAACTCGCTCAACTAATTTTTGTATTTCCCCTTTAACATTACCCGGTTCAAGTACTGACACATTTTTACCTAGAATTTCTTCAGATGAATAACCATAAATCTGCTCTGCACCCTTATTCCAGCTGGTAATTATGCAGTCAAGAGACACAGTTACAATAGCATCATTTGACGATTCCACAGCACCCGCCAGTGTCTTGATTTTTTCTTCTGTTCTTTTACGTTCAGTAATATCCTGAGTCGTCCCTCTAATTCTAACAGGATTGTTGTTCTCATCAAAAATGACCTCGGCTTTTGCATGAACTGTGCGTTCTTCTCCATTACCTAAGATAATTCGATAATCATATCAAAGGACTTTCCATTAAAAGCTTTTTCAACGGCGTTATCCACATAGTCTCGATCATCCGGGTGTACATGATCTAAAAATATCTCATACGTCATCTCAAATTCTTGAGGCTTAAACCCAAAAATATGATACATCTCATCAGACCAGTATAACTTGACACTTGCAAGTTTTCTGTCCCAATTTCCAAGATGAGCCATCTTTTGAGCTTCAGCAAGACCCCTTTCGCTCTCTTTTAACGATTTATAAGCCTCTTCAAGCTTTACTGTACGTTCTTTAACTTTTTCTTCCAAGCTATCATATGCTATTTTAAGGGCATTTTCTACTTTTTTGCGCTCCGTTATATCGATAAATGCTGAAATTGAGCCGGTTGAATTGCCATATTCGTCAAGCAGAGGACTGGCGTTTCCCAATATATGTCGTATCGTGCCATCAGGATATAAGATATCAAATTCATAGTTGCGTATTTCTTTGCCTGCTGCAGATAATTGAACAGGCAACTCTTCAGGTTGGAGCTCAACCCCATCTCTTAACATTTCAAATGTCTCAGGTCTCTCCCCTTCTGGGGCAGATTTGGATGCGTTTGCACCTTCAGGAATTCTGAGCCATTCATAGGATAGCCGATTCCCAGTTATATGAAGGGCTTTAGGATCATGTGTTATCCACACGGCTGCAGGGACTGCATCCAGTAACACTGTCAATTCATTAGAATGAGCCCTTTCACGCTCTTCGCTTTCTTTAAGCGCTTCCTCTGATTTCTTACGCTCTGTAATATCAATTTGCACGCCATCCCAGATCGTTCGACCGTCTGATAGCCTACGAGGGTGGGAGCGTAATCGCATCCAGCGTATCTGACCATCTGGACGCCTCATCGGCAGATCAATCTCAAAATCAGAAAGTTCGTGTGCACTGCGTGCCTCGGCTTCAACGAGCTTTTCGAAATAATCTGGTAGTATTTGTCGATGCAGTATACCCGGATCTCGCAGTACATCTAGAGGGCTAACACCGTTAAGCTTCTTAATACCTGCACTGCAGTACAGGAAACGGACACTTCCATCGGATTCATGGGTATATTGATAGACCGCACTATCTGGCAGGTTGTCGTCTAAGAGACGAAGCCGTTCCTCACTCTCACGAAGCCTTTCTTCAAGCTCCTTTTGATCACTTATATCAAACCCATAAATGTTTACACATTCTTCTTCAGACAAGGGGTGAAAAGATACAATATAGACTCTTTTATCTACTCTAACTTCAATTTTCTTAGGGCTATTACTCGAAATTACCATTTGAACAAAATCTCTGACATTTGAAGGCAATATTTCTCCAACTCTCACCCCCCAACTATGTAACAAGGGCTCACCTGCCACATTTGAATAAAGAATTGTCCCATCCTTTCCCGCGCTCAGCACTGGGTTTGGATTCTGTTCAGGAAATTTTTCCATTCGTTTCATTTTCCCTCTACCCAGATATCTTTGTTAATGAAAATACACTAATCTTAATGGTCAAGAAAGGTTAATATCTTAACTTTATATCTTTTTTATCGGTTATAATTCATAAAAAGAATCTTCTCAAATACATTTTTTCGGCAGTGGTCACTGTAAAAGGACTGGTGGAGTCAGTGACTCTCGCTAGAGTGTATAGGGGATAGTCACTAACGAACCCTTATTTCGGGCTTATAATAAGGCTCGATTACCCTATACAAATCCCGAAATAATATTAAAAAACGACATCAATTAACACTTTAAACGAAGTCAGCTTTTTTATATTTAGCATTGTAATATTTTTACTATGTTAAACTCAATAGTAATAGAAATCGGTGACGAATATGTTGATAACGGCCTGATGTATTTGAGTGAAGAAGGGTTGTTCGGACTTACGCAATTAGGTGGCATCTATGGCATAGCCTTACTAATTGCTATGAAGAAGATGGACGAGGGATACACGCCTTTAGGGCCAGTTATATATCACAATTATCCCGAGGATGCACTCATTCCAGCAGCGAATGGTGGCATGACGCTAACGCGTGTTGGTATCGACTGGACCGTACAATACATGGCAGATCATAAATTTAATCAGTTCATTTATGATACGGCTCGGAAAATCTACGAGGAAAACATTAAAGAAAACATCTAAACATTTTACATTATCACTTAATCATTTCTTTTTTAAAAGTGTCTCACTTCCAAACAGGACTATAACTATATTTGATATATAGTATACTGCTCTTTATATACTCGCATAAACTATTTTGGATTTAAACTCAGTGTTCTGGATAAATAAGGAAGTGAAGCTACTTTGACCTCTTTTCATTCCTGTCTTCTTAACAGATAGACCGAGCAACGCATAGAGTTTCTTCTGTTTTTGACACAAACGTTGTCGGCTGGCGCAGTTATGGACAATAGGTATAAATACGAATAGTAGTAATTTTTATTTTGTCTAATAATCGCAAAAGTAGGCATAAAAAGTAGGAGCTTTTAGAAATGGTAAGCACAAAAGTTGACGTTGAGAAAAGCACAAGCACAAAAGTTGAAGTTGAGAAGAGCAAGACAGATCAGTATTTTGATGAGAACAACAAATTTTTTGGATCAGGAGATACAAACGCAAAAAAAGCCTTTTTCATGCTCGGTCAATATGCAAAGCGGGTCATGGAGAGCGAAGAGAAGAAAATGGCAGAGTCAGGTACTGAGAGCAAGTTTCAAGCCAGGCTTGCCCGCGAAATAAGCAACAACATGACGTACCGTGCCTTTACGATAATAATGAAACTGCTGGACGGTGCCTCATTAAAGTGCAATCCGCAACTGTTTTACAAATGCAGTGGTGCCTGCAAGGAGTTAATGATAAACTCTGACCTTGTAAGCAACAAGAAAGCTTTAAGCACCGAAGACGGAAACATGGCTTTCTCACTCGGACTCTACCAGCAGTTCAAATAAGT
>CAZLNG010000060.1:0-23000 GCA_964560735.1 uncultured Methanosarcinales archaeon
TCATGTGCTTTCATTATATCTCCCTCAAAATAATAAGCTAAATCTCAATAACAGTCTAAGAATTTAAATATTATTGCCTGGTCAGAACCAATAGTATATTATGGTGCAGATATGCCTCTCTACTTTTTTTTCACGAAGAGGAATAAATAGTGATATTGAACCGAAGCTTGAACATATCACTTTTTAGAAAGAAGTAAGTTTAAAAATAAGTTTCAAATTTGGCATGAAAGTATCTTCTTTTTCGTTTTTTTATTTTCTGTCTCTTTTATTGTTTTTTTCTCTTCTGTCTCTTCTTTAATACCTTTATTTCCCCTGTAATCACTCCTGTAATAGATACCTTTATACATTCTACCGCACCTTTTACATTCAGTTTTTGCTTTTCATTATTGATGACTGCTAATAAAACACCTAAAAGAGCTAAGAGAGGAATTGAGCGCAGAAAAAGGGTTTAAAAAAGAAAGTGAAGAGTAACGAGCCGATGGACTTAAAACTGAAGGGAGAGCAAAATGAAGCGGATTTAAAGGAGACATTAGAGAAAATTACGAAGGATTAAAGAGTATTAAGGCGCTTCCTGCTTAGATTCGGGTGAAAATATGGAAAAATACGATTATAGTGAACTTGGGCTGAAAGCCGGGCTTGAAATTCACCAGCAGCTGGACTCAAAGGAGAAACTTTTCTGCAGGTGTCCGACTCTGATCAGGGATATCGGGGATTCGGACTTTGAGTTTTTCAGGTATCTCAGGGCTACGGAAAGTGAAATGGGAGAAAAAGACAGGGCTGCGGTTGAGCAGACGAAGATAAGGAGGAAGTATGTCTATAAGGCTTATGACACGACCTGTCTTATAGAAAACGATGAAGAACCTCCAAGGGAGCTCAACAAAGAAGCTCTGGACATTTCCCTTGGGGTTGCAAAGCTTTTCCACATGAAGCCTGTCGACCAGATGCATGTTATGAGAAAGATAGTGGTAGACGGGTCAAACACAAGCGGTTTTCAGAGGACTGCTTTTCTTGCAAGTGACGGATACATCGAGACCTCTGACGGACGCTGCGGGATTGACAGCCTCTGCGTTGAAGAAGAAGCCGCACAGAAAATAGAAGACATCGGGGACTCAATAGTCTATTCCCTGGACAGGCTGGGAATTCCGCTGGTAGAAATTGCGACTGCGCCGGATATCAAGACTCCCCGCCATGCAAGGGAGGTTGCCGAGCAAATTGGGATGATTCTGAGGTCTACAGGCAAGGTAAAAAGAGGGCTTGGCACGATCAGGCAGGACGTAAACATCTCGATTGCAGAAGGGGCAAGGGTGGAAATAAAAGGAGTTCAGGCCCTTGATCTCATTGAAGATATTGTCCGCAGGGAAGTCCAGAGGCAACTTAACCTTCTTTTTATCAGGCAGGAACTTCTGGAAAGAAAGGCTTTCGTCTGTGAAGAAATCTATGATGTTACAGGGCTGTTCGTAGATACGAAATCCAAAGTTCTCCAGAAAGGCGTAAAGAAAGGCGCAATTCTCGCCGCTCTTCTAAGAAAATTCGATGGGCTTGTGGGTAAGGAAGTCCAGCCCGGAAGAAGGCTCGGGACCGAATTTTCTGACAGGGCCAAGACTGCAGGTGTTGGCGGGGTTTTCCATACGGATGAACTTCCCAATTACGGAATAACTGAAAAGGAAGTCCAGGCTGTAAGAGTCGCAATTGGGGCAGCCGCAGGAGACGCTGTGATAATGGTTGCAGATGAGCCTGAAAAAGCCAGGCTTGCAATTGAAGCAGTTGTTGCAAGGGCTAAAGAGGCTCTGGAAGGAATCCCCGAAGAAACCCGGAAAGCCCTTCCGGATGGAAACACTGCCTATATGCGCCCTCTTCCGGGCGCTGCACGGATGTATCCTGAAACCGATGTTCCACAGATAGAAATCTCACAGGAATATTTTGATTCTATTGAGACTCCGGAACTTCTAACAGAAAGGGCAAAACGTTTTACTTCCGAAAGCGGCCTGAATAAAGAACTTGCAGAAAAAATAGCTTATTCAAGGCATCTTCCCCTCTTTGAAAACCTGATGGAAACCTACGGGAAAGACGAAAACGTAAACTCAACCCTGATTGCCAGAACCCTTGTAGGAATTGTTCCGGAAATCCGGAGAAATGGGGTTGAAACAGATAACCTTACAGACGAGCACTTCAAGGGACTTTTTGCGGCCATTTCAAATCAGGAAATCGCAAAAGAAGCTATTCAGGACCTTTTAACCGCCCTTGCAAAAGAACCTGAAATGAGCGCGCAGGAGGCAATCTCAAAGCTGGGACTAAGCGCTTTCGACCCTGAGGAAGTCGAAAATTTCATCAAAAAAATGGTCCGGGAAAAAGGAGATTTCATCAAGGACAAAGGCCCGGCAGCCCTCGGCCCCCTGATGGGTATTGTTATGAAGGAATACAGGGGCACAGTAGATGGTAAGATCCTAAGCCAGATGTTGAAAAAAGAGATAGATAGTTTTATCAATCAGGGATAAGCTCTTTCCCTGATTTTTTTAACTCTTATTTTCCTGTATTCTGTTTCGTCTTCTGTTTTCGTTTTCTAATTTCGTTTTTTATTTTCGTTTTCTATTTTCTTCTTCTATTTTCTTCTTCTATTTTCGTATTATATCTTTTCCGATTTATATCTTCTAATTGTTATTTTTATTGTTTATTTTTATTAATCCATATTTTTATTTACTCTGTTCATTACCTTTTCTGACTCACCACTTTTTCTACCTTCTCTCATTTTTTTAAGAATGGAAAAACAAGAATAAAGATTTAAAACTTTAATACCTGATCCAAAAAGAAACCTTTTTATGTCGATTAATTTTTTTCGATTCCTCTTTTTGAAATAAAACAGAGAAAGTAAAGATAGAGGATTTAAAGGTTTTCTATCTGATATAAAAAGAAATATTTTTATACAAATCAATTCAATTTCGTTCACTATTATAAAAATAAATTAACTCCTATATTCTGCTTTATGCAGATAATAATCATTAATTTATTGTTAATAAATTTCTGACTTTAAAAACTTAAATATACTTAATCTAATATATCTTATTAAATATCTGTCAAATATCTGTCAAATATACGTTCCAAATACTTCTGTAACATTATCTGGTTTCAGCCAGATAGTGCTATAGCATACTTAACAGCCTTTTCCCTGGTAAGGGGAGAGGGGCAAAATTTACTGAGTAAAGCTGCAAGACCATAAGTTCAAGGAGATCCTTCATGAGAGTACTGCTTGTAGACGATGACCCCCTGTTTTTGGAGCTGTCACAGACTTTCCTGGAAGTCTTTCACAATATCGCCTCTGATACTGTGAATTCTGCAGGAGAAGCGCTCCAGAAGTTGGAGAAAGACTCCTATGATGTAGTAATTTCGGATTATGATATGCCTTTAATGGATGGCATCACCTTCCTGAGAACCATACGTGATAAAAGTATCAATATCCCTTTCATCCTGTTTACCGGCATAGGCAGAGATGAAGTTATGCACCAGGCAATGGCAAACGGCGCAAGTTCCTTTATTCAGAAAATAGGAGATCCAAAAGCCCAGTACTCCGAACTGTCAAATAAGATCTGGCAGATTGTAAGTGGTAGGAGTTCAGGCTACTAAATCAATCAAGATAACTTCCCAACTTTATTCATAAAAATAAAATAGTTATTATTCACAATCGATAGCTACCATTGATAGTAGTGAGTAGCGAACTTATCTTGTGCTTTCGACCTTTTATCGATGTTTCTTAAGTGCTTCTTAAAGCTATCTTTAACTTAATTTCTTTTTTATTAAATCCATTTTAACCTGAATCCAATTTTTATTTAAACCACATTTTAATAGACATTTATTGAATCATATCTATTTTCGTTAATATTAAGCAAATTGATTTTTAAATGATTTTTACCATATTACTTAAACCAGGCTATGGCTTATATGTTCTGTGAATTTTCATTCTTGCACAGGTAAATCAACATTTGTTTAAAAAAGAAAATTAAAACTGATCTTTTATGCACCCGAAAACTCATCAAATCCTTAAAACCTTCGAAGAGATCAATAAAATTCCTCGCTGTTCAAAACATGAAGAAAAGCTTTCAATCTGGCTGCAGGAGTGGGGAATATTAAGAGGCTTTGAAGTGAAAGCCGATGCTTTAAAAAATGTCCTTATAAGGGCCTCTGCGACGGCTGGATATGAGGAATCTCCAACAATTGTCCTTCAGGGCCATATGGATATGGTCTGTCAAAAGAGTAAGGACTCTAAACACGATTTTTCCAGAGATCCCATAAAGTGCATCTATGACGGGGACTGGCTACGGGGGGATGGGACATCTATTGGTGCAGATAATGGAATTGCACTTGCAATAGGGCTTGTGCTTGCTGAGGCCGGGAAAACAGGGGAAATCGAGCACCCGACAATTGAGCTCCTTTTTACTGTAGACGAGGAAACAGGTCTTACAGGAGCTGCTGGACTTGAGGCTGACTTCTTTGAAGGGAAGTTGCTCCTGAACCTGGACTCTGAAGACGAAGGTGTTTTCATAGCAGGGTGTGCCGGCGGACAGAATTCGCAGATTAGCTTTCCGGTTGAGTGGGAGCAATTTGACTATGAAAAAGAAGGCGGATCAGAGCTCTTCAGGCTCTCGGTTGAAGAGCTTGAAGGAGGGCATTCGGGAGTTGAAATCCACAGGCATCGGGCAAATGCAATCAAGTTACTCGTAAGAGCTCTGGCCGGAATGAAAGAAAAAATAGGGGAAGAAAGCTTCAGACTGGTTTTGATAAACGGGGGCAGTGTCCATAATGCAATTCCCAGCAATGCAGAAGCCTTTGTTGCAGTAGAGAAAGGCAAAATCGGGGAAGCCGCAGAAATAGTTTCCGTGATTTCGAAGTTCTTTAAAGCTGAATATTCAAAAAGTGACCCTGAACTTATTCTTGCACTCAAAGAAGTTGAAACAAAAGTTCTCCTTGAAACTGCCGGACTTAAGGTTGCCAGAAAAGAAATACCCTGCAACAGAGTCTTTTCTCAAGAAACCGAAAAAAAACTTACAGGACTTCTAGAGGCACTGCCTCACGGGGTTTACAGGATGTCGGATACCATTCCCGGCTTTGTTGAAACTTCAAATAATCTGGCAACTGTGAGAACAACAGAAAATGGAGTAAAGATAGTATCAAGCCAGCGCAGTTCGAACATGTTAAACCTGGCGGAAATTACTAAAAAAGTCGAAACCGTGGCAAAACTGGCAGAAGCACATGTTGAAAGTGAACCAGGATATCCTGCCTGGGAACCTGATCTTGACTCAGGGCTGCTTTTGAAATGCAGGCAGGTCTACACGGAAACCTTCGGGGACGAACCGAGAGTAGAAGCTGTGCATGCAGGACTGGAGTGTGGAATAATTTGCTCAAGATGCATGGGAATGGAAATGATTTCTCTTGGACCGACGATCAAAGATCCCCATTCTCCTTCCGAAAGACTTTTCATTCCCTCAGTTGAAAAAATCTGGATTTTCCTGGAGAACCTTCTGAAAAGTTACCGCTGATTTAAAAAAGCCTTATCAAGAACAGCATGTAATGAAAAAAAGTTAGATAATAAAAATCACCTCTCAAACTGATTCAATCTTTTTTTTCGCTTGAAATCCAGTTTGATTCCCTATTCACTGGTACTATATCGCCTATGGCTTTCAGGCATTCCTCCTCTTCGCTGCCCTGTCTAGCTATATGTGAACGCACCTTCATAAAGTAAGCCAGAGCCGCAATAGGTAAGGCATAGCCTACTCCATAAACAGCCAGGTTTACTTCTTGCGGTTCGAAGATCACGCTCAAGAAATTAACTCCCAGCACAACAACGGTAAGTCCAACTAAGTTTAACTCCAGTTCTTCAATATCATTTACTTTCAACCATCCAGGTAGGGGGAGCGGCTGGATAAATAACTGGTATAGCCCAAAAGATGTGAGGAAAAGCACCGTGCCGACCAGGAAAAGATGGACAGTCTCCACAATTTCAACGATGATATTTGCCTCTGGATATATCTCTGGATATGTCCCTGCCACTCCTACAAACAGTTTTCCCACGAAGTGAACAATGTCGACGCCGCCTTTAATAAACAAAGCACAAGCGGCGATTGCCAGCCCTATCACCGGAATAAGTACGAAGAAACGCATTCCTGTAATGAATCTCACGACTTTCATAGGCAGTTTTCTCCTTGCTTTATCTTTCTGTTCTACGCATTGCCAGCCTGAAATGCATCAATACCAAACTTTTTACGCTGGTAGAACTGTAACAGTACCTCGAAACTGCATCAATACACGGGTTTACTGTTTGTTATAAAAGCTCCAGCTGCCGCTAAAGTCCTGGAAGTAATGAAGCTTTTTCCATCGTAATCAGCGGCAGAGGTATCCGAATGATATAGCGTTTAATATGATTTCCACGCTTATGTGCTTCCTATTCCCTGCAAGAGCTTCTCCATCACCTGATCAACGGTAAAGCTTGCCGCTTTTTGGCGTGGGGGGTACTCTTTAAACGTTGCCAGAAAGTCTCCCACAATCCCCTGGGCAGGCACCAGCAGGAATGCGCGATCCAGCATCCAGTCATAGTAGGTATTTGAAGTCTGATCCGCCCTTTCGTAAGGGTCAGTACGCAGGTTGAATATTTTTGGTATACGCAGAGAGACAAAAGGTTCAGCCCAGACCTGTAGTGTGCCGATGGCGCGCTGCTCCATGAAGACCATTTTCCAGTTGTCATACCTCAGAGCTACCAGATCTCCATCGTCGGAGAAGTAAAAAAACTCTATACGTGGAGATTTTTCCTTCTTTCCTGTAAGATAAGGAAGCAGGTTATATCCGTCAAGATGCACGGTAAAAGTTTTGTTCCCTGCTTTGTAGCCTTTTTTAAGTTTTTCCTTAATATCCGGCTCTCCTGCTGCTGCAAGTATAGTGGGCAGCCAGTCAATGTGGCTCACAATCTCGTTAGATATTGTGCCTGCCGGGATCTTTCCAGGCCAGCATACGACTTCCGGAATGCGGAAAGCCCCCTCCCAGCAGGAGTTTTTCTCATTGCGGAACGGGGTCATGGCTGCATCAGGCCAGGTATTCATATGTGGGCCGTTGTCTGTGCTGTAAACAACGATTGTGTTTTCTGCAATTCCAAGTTCATCCAGCAAATTTAAAAGCACTCCCACCTGCCGATCGTGTTCGATCATTCCGTCGTGGTATTCCGACTGCCAGCGCCCTGCTTGTCCACGAATCCTATCTGGAATGTGGACCCTGAAATGCATCCATGTAGTATTGAACCAGACGAAGAATGGTTTTCCAGCTGCATGCTGGCGCTTGATAAAATCAATTGCAGCTTCCATAAACTCCAGATCTACGGTTTCCATGCGTTTCCTGGTCAGCGGACCTGTATCTTCAATACGTCCGTCGGCATAACTGCGGATTACTCCCCTGGGCCCATAGTTTTTCTTGAAATTGGGAAAATCTTTCTCAGGCGGGTAGTCGGGATTTTCCGGTTCTTCTTCAGCGTTCAGGTGATACAGGTTGCCATAAAATTCATCAAAACCGTGGTTTGTAGGCAGGTGTTCGTCCCTGTCTCCGAAATGGTTTTTTCCAAACTGTCCCGTGGCATAACCAAGCGGTTTAAGCAATTCGGCAATTGTAGGGTCCTCAGGGTGAATTCCCAGTTTGGCTCCGGGCATTCCCACCTTGCTCAGCCCCGTACGGAAGACACTCTGTCCTGTAATAAACGCTGCTCTTCCGGCAGTACAGCTCTGCTCCCCGTAAGAGTCCGTAAATCTAACACCTTCGTTAGCAATCCGGTCAATGTTTGGTGTTCTGTATCCCATCAAGCCGTCGCTGTAGCAACTGAGGTTGCTAATGCCAATGTCATCTCCCCAGATGACCAGTATATTAGGTTTCTTTTCTGTCATTCTTTATCCCCCTTATACAGATTGATTAATATTTCGAACTCCTGATCATTTTTTCTTCATACCGTGACAGCGTTTGAACTTGAGCCCGCTGCCGCAGGGACAGGGCTCATTGCGTCCTGTCCGGGAAAAAGCATCATTCAGAGCCATAATTCTCATGACTTCAGAAGCAGGATAACCCCTGCGTATCAAGCCTGCCATAAGCTGCATTGGAAAATCGATATGTCGGAAGAAAGCTTTCCAGCCCTTACAGAGGTAGTTCAGGCCGTTTTCTCCGGCAGAAGTTGTCAGAAAACGGTTTTTGGGACATTCTCCCCTGCAGGCAAA
Organism: uncultured Methanosarcinales archaeon; assembly: GCA_964560735.1. Taxonomy (GTDB): domain Archaea; phylum Halobacteriota; class Methanosarcinia; order Methanosarcinales; family Methanosarcinaceae; genus Methanosarcina. Next base: position 8,235 of record CAZLNG010000060.1, read on the forward strand.
GAGCACATCGCATTCCCGGCACACCTCCGGTAGAGCATCGTGTTTATCCTGCCCGAATCTGTGCTGTTTTTCCGATGAGGCAAGCTCACTGATCTCTTTTTCCATGATATTGCCCAGCAGGTAGTCAGGCTCCACAAAATGGTCGCATGAGTAAAGGTCCCCGTTGTGTTCCAGAGCAAGCCCCATTCCGCACGTTTCCTCAAAAACGCACATACCTGAAGGCATGCCCATCCATTTGCGTGCAGAAGCTTCAAAAGTCTGCACGAATACCTCTCCCACATCATTTCTTATCCACTCGTCAAAAATGCGGCTCAGGAAACTTCCAAATTGTTCGGGCTGCACAGAACGGTCCGAAACTGTGTCTCCCCTCTGGTAAAGGGTGCGTTCTCCCCCATTTATTCGCTCTACAACCGGAATGAACTGAATCCAGTCAGTCCCTGCTTCATCCCTCAGGAAGCGGTAGACTTCAAGCGGATAATTGGCATTGACCCTGTTTACTGTTGTCAGCACGTTATATTCCACTCCGTGTTTTTGCAGCAGGCGAAGCCCTCGCATGACCCGATCAAAGCTCCCCTCCCCTTTTTTGTCCACCCTGTAAGCGTCATGAAGCTCCTGTGGGCCGTCGATGCTTATCCCGATGAGAAAGTTGTTTTCCTTAAAGAATCGGCACCATTCGTCGTCCAGAAGCGTGCCGTTTGTTTGCATCGTATTTTCAAAAGTCATGCCCGGCTTTCTGTACTTCTTTTGCAGCTCGATCGCACGCCGATAAAAGTCAATGCCCATAAGCGTGGGTTCACCTCCCTGCCAGGCAATGGTTACCTGCGGGCTGCGGTGGGCTGCAATAAGCTGCCGGATATAACTCTCCAGCACCTCGTCTGACATGCGGAACCTGCTGCCTGGATAGAGCAGTTCCTTGTCCAGAAAAAAACAGTAGGAGCAGGCTAGGTTACATATAGCCCCGGTCGGTTTTGCCAGCACATGGATTCGATAAGGAAGAGAGTTTGTCATTTAGCAGTTCCTCCCTGCGCCTGAATTCCCTAATCGAATTTGAGTTCCATGATCCCGACAATTATTCGGGCCATGATTCGGATTTTGTGAGGTCTGCCTGTATTTTCTGCCATTTGATTTTCTCCTTTTGTCCAGTGAATCCGGTTTTTCTAATCCTCTACGAAAACTCCTTCCTGTTGTAAGCGGCGCACTGTTTGTACCACGACTGCAGTCAGAGGCGCGGCAAGTATCATGGCCAGGACTCCCCCTACAATACCAGATGCAATCGTAACAAAGAAAACGACCAGCGGGTGCAGCTTAAGAGTTGTCCCCAGAACCCACGAATTTATGGCATTCTGTAGCGCCCCATTGGATATGGTCACCGCCACCGCGATAACCAGAGCTGTTTCCGGTCCCCCGGAACCAAAGGCGATAATCACGGCAAAAGCGCCGCCAATGAAGGCATCTATATAGGGGATAAAGGAAGTAAAAAAGTACAGAATGAGAATCGAGGCTACCAGGGGCACCTTGAGGACGATCAGGGGCACGGCCACCACGATTGCCGTAATCCCCGCAGTAACTGCGGTGCCCCGGAAATAGAGGCGTATGGAACGGCTTGTGTCAGCAACGATAGCTGTGCTTGTCTCGGGTTTTAAGTTGAACTGTCGGGCAAGCCATACATCTATTTCAGGCCCGTCCCGCAGGATGAAAAAGAGGATGAACACACTGAAATAGGTACCTATAAGGAAAGCTGCAACACTCGAAAAAGTGCTGCTGAGTAGTCCTATGATGCCCTGGCTTAATGCAGGCAGAGAATTGTAAGCTGTGGCGCTGATAGACTCGAATGTCTTCTCCTTCACCTCGAACTGAAGCAGCCAGGTTTGCAGGGTTGCCCATCCGACTCCGAGCTGGCGTACGATTTCGGTTCTCTGGTCAATGAAACCCCTTACGAGGATGATGAACAGAGAGGCAGTACCCAGAAATATAAGAAGCATTGTCAGCACCGTGCCAGTATTACGTTGAACATGCCTCCACTCAAGCATGTCTACCAGCGGCCGAAATACAATTCCTATCACCGCTGCAACGAGTAGTGGGACGATGAGGCCGCTCACTGTCGCAATAATGCTCAGTATGGTGCTGGCGGCGAGCAAAATTCCCAGAAAGAGCCAGCTCATTACACCTGCTCGACGCAGCCAGTATGGTGCGTTCCGGGCAAGGTCACTTCGAGGTTGTTTGTCCGTAATGATTTTTCCCCCGTGATAGTTCTGGCAGTCGACGGACCCAAGCTTCTGTTCTATATTTACTGCCTCACCAGAGCCGTGAAGATATCGGTTTAGTGGATAGTTAGCTGATTATTGCCGTGCCAGGACCATGCGAGTTTCAGCTTTTCTATCCTCGATCAGCTCGCCGTCAAATCCACAGTTACACTGTAGATCTTGCCTGTGAACTCAAAGGGAGGCTTATAGGCGGGTGTGACCGGAGCCCCAGAAATTGATCAGGTAATTCGCTCGTTAACCCCAGCGTGCGGGGTCGTTACCTAAACCTGAACCTACCTGACCACCTCCAATCTATACAGAGCTGAGCCCTTCCAAGTGTACCCCGGCACTGTTCTTTTCATTCAAGAAGCGCTTTTCAGACCCTATAGGTAGTTCCCAGGAGTATTAACATTCCCAGGGGATGGTTTCTATCAAAGTTTATTGTGCCGGAGCCGTTTCTTCTTCGGCGAAAATCTCACGCAGCTTTTTTTCCTGTTCATTGGAAAGGTTGGAAGCAATTATTTCAAAATCCAGTCCTTTCATAGCTTCAGCCACTTTATCCTTTACTGCATCGCTGGTCATCAAGAAAAGGGCCGAGGTGCCTTCTGTCACTTTGCTGCGTACAGACCTGATAAACTCATCATTAATGCCCATATCGGACATGGACCCGGAGATTCCACCCACTGCGGCTCCCATAACCAGGCCAAATATCGGAACAAGGAAGAGCAGGCCAAACAGCATGCCCCAAAAAGCGCCGCTTAGTACACCTTTGCTTGTTGAACTTTTCACCTGCTCCGTTTTTGGCTTCTTTTTCCCTTCTGGCCAGGTGACTATGGCTGCATCATGCAGGGTTATCAGTTGTTCCCTGCTTAAATTTTCAACCACGTGAAGCGCCTTTTCAGCACCATCAGCGGTTTCAAACTTCAGAACTGTTAAAGTTGCCATTCCTCAAATCTCCTTTTCTCTTATACGTTAAACATATTGGTTTATTTTGATACCAGCTCGCTGATTTATATGAAAACATTCATTTCAATTGAAATGGTTCTTTTCAACTGTTTTCTCTTCTCTCAAGATACGGCTTCTCCCGATGAGCAGGATTATTTTCTTTTCCTTCCCTGAAAAACGCTAAAAGTAAAAATGGGGAAAGGAACTGACTTTTCGTTTTTCTCCCCTCATTTATTTTTATTCAGGAACCTTTGTTTTTTTCTTACAAACCGATTTCCGAGAAAATTTTCACACCTTGAGGGGTATTTTCATGTCAGAGTTCAGTATGCAGGCGCTGCTTCTTCTTCGGCAAAAGCAGCATGCAGCTTGTCTTCCTGTTCCTTGGAAAGGTTGGAGGCAATGAGCTCAAACTTCATTCCCCTGACGGCCTCTGCTACTTTATCCTGGACGGCATCACTGGTCATCAGGAAAAGGGCTGAGGTACCTTCTGTCACTTTGCTACGGACTGACCGGATAAAATCGTCACTAATCCCTACATCGGCCATGGAACCGGTTAGTGCTCCCAATGCGGCTCCAACAACCATGCCGAATATGGGGATAAAGAAAATCAGGCCAAACAGCATACCCCAAAAGGCTCCGCTGAGAGCCCCTACCCCGGACATACTGGTTAATTGTTTGGTTTTTGGTTTCTTTTTCCCCTCAGGCCAGCTGACTATAGCTGCATCGTGCAGGGTTATCAGCTGTTTTTTGCTTAAATCTTCAATCACATGAAGGGCCTTTTCAGCACCATTTACGGTTTCAAACTTCAGAACTGTTAAAGTTGCCATTCCTCAAATCTCCTTTTATGTCAAATCTTGTTGCTTATTGTCTTTTCATGCCAGTTCGCCATTAGAGGCGGAACCATCATCTTCGCTATCGTTTTTTGAGTCTTGAAATATGGGTTAATCATGTCTTCTCCCCGGGTTGCATGCTTTCTTCTGTCTCGGAATGCAGAGCATAGTAGTCGGGAAAAAGCCCTGTTTAAATCCCTCAAATCATTTTGTACCGGGGGTCAGGGAATAGCGAGTTTGTTACAGAAAACCTGCAGTATGATTTTTTTCATGCAATTTGAGCTCTCACACGCGATCTCATATGCGATATCCTTCAACAGACTGCGCTATCCATAGCTAGGTGAAAATTAATTTTTTTGAACACTGCCGATTTCAACCTGGGTGCTGAGTTCACCAAATTCTGTCTTATTACGAAAACTTCTTGCCAGGTATCTATCGGTTAATTTTAATGCTGTTGACCCCCGACTGAACCTTCGAGATCTCCCCCCAAGCTCGTTGTTCAATAATTTACTTTATATAATTATTCTTTTATATATATTATTTTATGCATATTGATTAATTTTATCGGGTCTGCTGAAAAGGCTTACTCGTAAAAATAGAGATGTCTTCCTTTTATCTTGCCAGTCTTTTTCCCTTTCAATTCTAACCTTATTTGGAAACTGTTAACTAAGTTTCCTGGTCAGCAAAACTTATAGATAGTATAAGAAGAAGGCATTGATACATTTGTTTTTATCAGGGCTTTATAATTTAATATATTCAACCGGTTTTCTAAAACTCTATCCTCACATGGTTCTCTATTCGGAGATGGCTTTTGACTTCATTCCTGACCCCCCATGGAATAAATAATAATCAAATCAATCTTTTATAGATCAGAACCCTCTGTCCTTCCAATAAATCTTCCTGCATTTCAGATAATGAATAAAAGTACACAAAATTCTTGAATAACAGGTACAAAGAAATAAAGGTACCTGCAAGCTGATGGGACTTTCATGCCAGGAAAAAGTAAAGTTTTATACCTTCGTATAGTACTATTTCTTTCAGTTGCTTGCCGAAGAGGGTCAAGCGTATTAATTAACTTCAGCTTTATATATTGAAATACAGTATGAATGTTCTGTCCGGTTTAAATTCACTTTTTTTCTTTACTAATCTGAAAATTGGTTTTTGATATCAATCATTCTTAGTGCTGGCATTTGAGCAGGCATCTTTTCAGACTGTAACCTCTGCCTGAGACTCCGGTTTCTTCTTCTCTGCAAATTCAACAGCTTCTGCCAGTTCTTCTCCAACTGAAATTAGCAGTTCAGGTGAAAGCATGCCCTGAGAGATCATTATTCCTCCGGCATCGCCGATAGCTTGTTTCAGACCCTTTGCCCAGAGGTGTTCGACAATAAGGATGGCAGCGGCGGTGCCTTCAGGAATAGCCTCTGTAATTTCCATGATATCTTCCTCAGTGATTCCGTAGTTTTCTTCGGCGGCTGCTAGAGTTCCGACCTCCATGCCTTCCCTGGCTCCCTCTTCACCTCTGGCTCCATAACCGATGAGTCCTCCTACAACGGCCCCAAAACGTATTCTTTCTTCTTCGTCAAGCTGTGTGGTTTCTATAGACTTGATATTCCCGTTTTCATCTTTCCATACGAACAGCAAGTCAATGAGCCTGATCATTCCTTTTTCCATTACTGACTCAATTTCACGGCGAATCTGGCCGTGAAACTTTGGATTCTCGAATACAATAACTAAAAGCTGCATCGGTCCATACATAACTTCTCGCATTTATTTTCCCCCATCTGAAGTTCTTTCTATTTTTTGCTGTTCTATTTCTGTTGTACTGCATGTTACCGGTAGCTGAGGGTATTATACATGGTGGTCATATAGATTGATGTGAAATCTCCGTACAGTCCGATAGCCTTTCCTCTTTATCCAGGAATCTGCAGACAAAAAAACAGTTACAGCAGTATTGGCGCATTAATATATAAAATTTAAATTATATATAAATACACATATTTAAATTTAAAATCAAGATTAAATCTCTTAAAGAGATAAGGCCTGATCTAATAGTTTTAAGGCCTGATTTAATAGTTTTCCACTATAGTTGAGAGCTAATCAGTGTTTTTTTCACTTTTTAAATTCTCATTCCCTTACCCCTGCTCTCCATTTATCGCTCTTTCGCTTTTTTTTACTTTTAATCGCTCAATCTGCTCAACTACATTGTCTTCTCAAACTTACGGGATTATTTAAACTATGCATAAGTATGTCTAAAGCAGCACTCTTTGGGCTCCAGGTATATAGTCTCTGTAAGGAAGGAGAAAAATCAACAGCCAGGAGTAATTACAGGCTTTTTCCAGTTAGCTAACGGAAGAAAATATCTTTTGAAAGCAGATTGACAACCAAGATAACTTTAATAACTGCAAGAGTTGCTGCAGCCACTGTTGAACAGCACAGGCAGAGGCTAATACAGAGGAATAACTTACAGATCCATAACAACTCCCTTGAAAGTCACAAAATGAATTTCCAGATTTAATATCGTCTTTTCGAAATTTGTAATCTTTAAAAATATCAGGATTCATTTTTAACTACTTCTTCCTCTGCCTGATCTGCTCTATCTTCACTTGATTCCATCAGTTTAGCCATCATGCGTGTATCTTCTGAACTTTCCAGAACTATCTTTACAACTATTGTAAGGGGTACAGCAATCAATGCACCTGCTGTCCCAAGCACGTAAGACCAGTAAAACAAAGATAGAAATACAAGAGTCGGAGACAATTTAAGGCCTTTTCCTGCAATAGATGGAAAAACGACATTTTCTACGAGCGCATTGATAACAGTAATAGCGACGAGGACACCCAGCGCCCCTATAGGTCCGTATTTAAACAGGCCCAGAAGCATAGGTGGGATAGCGGCAAGATAAAAGCCCAGATAAGGGATATAACCGAACAGAAAGAACAGGAGTCCCCAGAGAAGAGCAAAATCTATGCCTCCAATGAGGAGAAGTATGGCAACTCCAATGCCCCCTATCAGATTTGTCTCAGTCCTCAGGAGAATGTAATTTACGACGTTTCTGCTTAATTGAGTAAACCGAGAAAGATAGACTGGCTGATCTTCCCTTTCTCTTTGCGTCTTTTCTGGTGCACCTGCCGCATCCAGAAGTAAAAACGTTGTCGTGATAATAATGAGTACAATTGTTGATCCGGCATTTAAGGCTCCTGTAATAATCCCCGCACTTGCACGGAAAACAAATGTCGAAATATTGCGCAGAATCGATTGCACGGATTCTCCAGATACAGGAAAATGTGCTGAAATAGTATTCAGAATACTCTGCAACTGATTATCATAGCTTGGGATCCTGCCACTGAGCTGGAGTAAAGAGTTTGCAAATAGAAGTGCGGTTCCAACAAAAACAAAAATGAAAAGAAGGATCACCAGAAGAACACTAACTTTTCCCGGAACCCCTTTTCTCATGAGCCATTTAACAAGGGGAGAAAAGATCAGAAAGGCAAAAAGAGAGAAAAAAACCGGTGCCAGTATATTTGAAATCGCCTTCATACCAAGTGTAAGGAGAACTGCAGCAGTGCTGTAAATTAGAATTTTAGCTGGTGTCGAGATAGTATTTGTGTTTACGTTTACATCCCCCAATCTTTCTTTTGCTGCTACCCTTTTTCTATAATAATTTAAAGCAAAGCTTCCGGTACCAGACCTTCATATTGGAATTTGAGCAGGCAGCCTTTCAGACTGCAGGTTCCGCTCTTGATCCCGGTTTTTTCTTTTCTGCAAATTTAACCGCTTCTGCCAGTTCTTCTCCAACAGCAATAAGTAATTCAGGTGTGATCATACCCTGTGAGACAAGTACTCCGCCTGCATCCCGAATTGCCTGTTTCAGGTTCTTTGCCCAGAGATGCTCGATAATAAGGATAGCAGCAGCAGTACCTTCAGGGATCGCTTCGGTTATTTCGAGAATATCATCTTCAGTGATGCCGTAATTCTCTTGGGCTGCTGCAAGGATTCCTTCCTCAATACCCAGTTTCTCCCCTTCTTCTCCGCCGGCTCCATACCCTATAAGTCCTCCTATGACGGCTCCGAAACGCATTCTTTCATCTTCGTCAAGTTGTGTAGCTTCCATAGACCTGACGTTCCCTTCTTCGTCTTTCCATACGAAAAGCAGGTCTATGAGCCTGATCATCCCTTTATTCATGACTGATTCAAGTTCACGCCGGATCTGACCGTGGAAACTCGGATTTTCGAATACAATAACTAAGAGCTGCATCGGTCCGTAAGTTACATTCATCCAATTTCTTCCCCCAGCTAACAATTCTGCTCTGCTTTCCGGTTCTCGTTTAACTTTTCCAGGAAGGCGGTGCCATATGACCTATCCACCTTATCTCCATTTCCTCCTGTATTTTTCTCTCCCTGTCGAGAACCCTGCAGTCAAAAAAACAGTTATATCGTTATTATACAGGATATATATAAAATTTAAAACATATATGTATTACCATATAATGTTAAAATAATATTCAAATTAAGATATACAAAGAATAAAACGCATTTGTTTGGCTTATTATGGGGGGTATATCAATGACAGGAAATCCAGAAACACAGGTTTCTAAAGCTGATTTTTCGATATCTGAGAAGCAGCAACTGGTAGCTGGTGTTTTTGCCAGCAAGGCAGCTGCCCACACTGCTATGGAGAATATAAGGGGACTAAGTCCCCAGCTTCAGATGATGAACGCAAGCAGCATCATTGTCCTTACTAAGGACGATAAGGGTGAAGTCGAGGTCGATACTATCGATATCGGTTCGACTTCTGGAGTGAATATAGCTGCACTGGCTGAGCAGATTACAGCGGACCTGGCATCCATTGCTAGCAAGCCGGTGGGCAGCCCAACTGAGCTTAATGTACAGGCAACTCATCTGGGTCACGCTTTAAATCCCGGCACAGTGGCTATCGGCCTGTTCGTGGACCCACAATATGCTGGCAAGATCGAGGACGGTATCAGGAAGATAGGCGCTCAGGTACTCACCGCCGACGATCTGAAGCACATCGGTGCAGGTTTGGGCGCAGCTGAGAGTACGGATGACCTGGCAGTCAAAGCAGCCGCAGTGCCACATGCAGCACCACAGGCTGCTCCTCTGGTATTCGACTGGCAGGCTGAATATGCATACTCTCTAGCTTTGCAGGCGTACATCTACGGTTTTCCGTATGTCTACAACGCTTACACGCGCTATAAGTGGACAAACCTTCCCCAGGACCCAAAGCACGTGCCTTACGCGCCTATTAACCTTTTCTGGCACGCTACCGAGCTCATAGATGCCACATACCGCGACGGCGGTTGCCCGAACAACGACACACTGTACTCAATCGCCTGGGTAGACCTCAGCAAAGAGCCAGTGATTCTCACCGTGCCCGAGATCCCGGGTGATCGCTACTGGACATTTGAACTAATTTCTTTTACCTCGGATAACTTTGCCTATGTTGGCAAGAGGGTAGGCTCAAGGGCGGGCAATTATGCTCTTATTGGTCCTGATTGGCATGGTGATCTTCCCGAGGATGTGACTGCTGTGATGCCTTCCTCACCGACTCCTTGGATCTTGATCCTTGGACGCACTCTGGCAGATGGCATCGATGACCTGCCAGCTGTGCATGCTCTTCAGGCACAGTACAGGCTGACACCACTGAGTTTCTGGGGCAAACGCGAGGTACAACTTCCCGAAAGTCGCGACGTCTACAAGCCTGCTGTTGCTCTCGCCGGGTCAGAAGACCTGCTAGGGCCGTGGAAGACACTTAACGCCATGCTGGCTGAGAACCCACCGGCAGCACACCATGAAGTGTTGCTCAAGCAATTCTCGTCTATAGGGATCGGGCCGGGTCTGGATGTAGAACAGCAGCCGGAGGTAGTTAAAAAGGCACTTCAGCGCGTGATGGGAGTCGGCATACCGCTTCTAAGGCAGCAGTTCATGAGTGGAGTCTGGGCAAAGTTTGTCAACGGCTGGCGCTATCCTCCATCCAATATGGGCCGCTTTGGGGATGAGTTCCTGATGCGTGCAGCGGACCAGTCTCTGGTTGGAATCACCGCCAATGATCCTGTAGAGGCGGTCTACCTGGTCAACCTCACAGACAACTTCGGCGAGCCGCTGACGAGCGCTCACAGGTACGAGCTAACATTCCCCAGGGGTTTTGAGCCTCCTGTGGATGCATTCTGGTCGATAACCATCTACGGCACCGATTACAACTTAATCCCTAACCGGATAAACCGCTACTCAATCGGAAACCGTACTCCGGGAATCAAGAAGAATGCAGATGGTGGGATAACCTTTTACTTTCAGGAAGAGTCCCCTGGCCCAGATAAAGAGTCGAACTGGCTCCCTACTGGCAGTGAAGCGTGGTTCACCGTTCTGCGCATGTACATCCCACACCCCGAAGTGATCAGTGCGGAATGGAAATGTCCGCCGATTTTAAAAGTAGCCTGAAAAGGACAAAACCCGATTCTATTAGCATTTGATTTGCTTCCGCTCCCCTGAAGCGGAGGCATTTCATCTGCTGGTTTATCAAGCACTTATCAGGCTTTTACTTCACGACTGAAGTATGTAGTGTTCTTACTGCATTACGGGTCGAGATTGCTGGATTTAGAGGGAATATTATTGTTAATTTTATATATTAGGCTGTATATATGTTATGATTGGTTTTATCCTGGCATGAAGACATAAGGCTAGAAATTGGGGGGTTAAATGAAATGAAATGAAATTATTTGGAAAGCTAATTCGAAACAATACTTTTCTAAAGACCTGGAGAATACTCTTCGTTGTTGGTTTGATGCTTGCGGTTTCTCTGTTTGCGGGCTGCGCCTCTACCCCGGAAGAGGGTGAGCCGAATGCTACCACTCCTCCAGAAGAAGGTGAGATGGAAGCCGCCACTCCTACTGTGGAAGATAGTATCTGAGCTCCACTACTCCTGCGGAAGAGGGTGAGCCAATGGCGCTTACTGGCTGCGAAATGCTTACGGTGGACAAGGCAAATGCTAAAATGACCAAACTTACAGGTATGCGGAACCTGAGCTTCTGCGAGTTAATCGTTGGATGTGAAAATGGTACGGGTGCACTCTACGGCTCGGCGAAATTAAACGAACCAAACGACCCATGCCCTGATAAGCTCTGGTTGACTCTCGATCCCGAGCAGGTTAAGAAAGAATATAATCTGACGAATGTGCAAAAGAATCCACCCTATGGCCGAAAATTCTGGACATTGGATACGCTGGAAATAACAGTTTCAGATAATGTCCGGATTTTCAATGGTGATCTAGAGATGGCCTGGTGGGCTGATATTGAACCAGCAACCGAAATTATTGCCTATAACCCGATGACAGTCGGACGTGATTCGATCATTACCTTTGAAAAAGGCAACCAAGTCAATCTCCTGACTGACCCAAATGGCGTAACGTGGATCCACAAGAACTACGTGACCACTCCTGAAGCGCCCATGACGTATGAGCAACTCCCAACCCTCAAAACTTTGCTTAAATACCCGACCGGGTGGACCTTCCAGACCAAGGTCTTGGACAGGGATCTTGTCTTAACGCCCCTCAACAAAAAAGCGCGGATCATGTGGGACGACCGAAATCAATCTTGGGACGCGTTGGATTCCGGAAAGGTCAATTATGTCCCATAAAAGGGATTTTTCCCTGCTGCGAGTGAGACGATCGGCTGCGTAATAGCTAAGTGCTTTTGACGCGAGGGCGGCAATTGTGCCTGTAATTACCGCTCCATTCGTCTCCTGTATTTTATTCTTTTCTATCATAATTTGGCATGCCGCATTTCGTAAATCTTAACTCTACTTTGGGATAAAAACCCATAAAATTTATCAACATTTACACTTTTTGGATAATTCTTGAATGAATAGTACATTCGAAATACTGACTCAGGATTGTTTATAGACTGAATTGTCTATTCAGGATATGTCTATTCAGCAAAAACTTATTTAGCCAAATTGGATTGTGGATTTCCAAGTCTAAGCTTAATAACAACTAAGTTCTGTGAAATCCTTTAAAATTACAGAAAAAATTTAATTCTGCAGTCCAGGAAATATTCTTTTTTCGTTTAATGTTTATCGAGAATAATATCATCAATGATAAGCAATCCTTTCACAGGAATCATGTTTATTTTTTGACACAAAAAAAGAAAATGAATTCGACATCACTTATGTCGAATCCGCAGTTGTATTGTTCGCAGTTGTGGCATTCGGTAAGACCTGGAATGACATGAGACTGCCGTCGGTTTGCAATTCATATATGAGTCCGCCATACCCTGGCCACATCTGCATGCCTATTACCATCGGGCCATAGAAATCGGTGGCTGCCAGTAACTTACCAGTTTCGGCATCACGCCACACAATTTGTTCTTTAAAGTTGGCTCCCACCGGTCCGATATCCCATTTCACTGGATTTGGTTCATCCGGTGATGAGATGTTCGTCCCTACAAGGACACGCTGGTCAGGTGGACCTATGAGTATCATCCAGCTTAATGTCGCTTGGTCGGCACTCCAGGCAATTGACATGTTACCAGTTTCCTGATCGAAATCAAGAGCAACAACTTTTCCTGCACCTGGATCCATCGCATAAATCCGATTATTGTCGATATCAAGCGAAGGCATTGAAGGAATGTAGCTTATCTGTCCGGACTGCAATGGCATCGGCTCGATCCTGTTCATAATGCTCGCGTCTACCTGATTGATGGCTATGACGCTCAGTGAGGTATTGGTGGCACCTCCTCCATTGGTCATAAGAATTACCCAGTCATCCATAATACCAGCAGCTGATGCACCTGTCTGACCTGGAAGGAGATAGTCAACAGGTCCCCAGCTCGTATCTAGGGCAAGATCATTGCCATCCCACTCATACCGGTATAATTTTGTTGAACCTGCCAGGTAGACGTAGTCGTTGCCGTTGAATTGAGAGGTGGTAAGGCGGCCTCCAATCATCTGTTCCAGCTGCACCCAGTCAAGTACTTCCATTGTCCTGGGATCGACTACTACTGCAACCGAAGGAGGGGTCTCATTCAGGTTCGAGCAAAAACTAGGGATGATGGCATTGAAGCCCTGTACATTACAACCAGGTGGCCGGGCTAAATTCTTCATGACCAGCGTTCCATCAGGCCAGCCGCTCAACCCGTTGAAGTAACTATCCTTTGCGGCGCTTTCTCCGGTTGGTAAGTCCAGAATGCCCTTGATAGTTCCATTAGTTCCATCGATCTTGAACAAGTTTGTGTTGGTTATGGCCAGGATATCTCCCTCGAAAGACTCTATAGAACCGGCTCCACTCCATATGCCAGTAGTATTTATGTTGAGGAGGGTTGTACGCCAGAGCTCCTTGAGTGTTCCTGGTTCGACCCGGGAGACATATGCTCCCGATGGCGTTGGATTAGCTCCAGACGCTCCTCCATATACGTACATCTCATTCATTCCGCGGGTTGCGATCATGGATCCCGAATAATAAATGTCAGGAGACCGATATGCATACACAGTGTTGTTACCTGTAAGCGACCCGGTGAATTGCGCGCAACCATAGCACTTTGAACGATTGGTATCGTGGTGTTCATAGCTAAGGAGTGTTGGGTACCAGGGAGGATTACTTTCGTTAGCTGCACACTGTGCTTCCTGGAATGCAACTGTATAATTCCCAGGTAGTGGTCCATTACCTTCTGTCTGGTTCAAATAGAGCGGCTTATTATCGTTCGATGAGACCGTATTAGTATCATTTTGATCGGTTTGGGAAGCACAAACAGAAATCAACATATATACTATACAGAAAAAAACAGCTGATAATACGAGAACCCGTTTGTTCATATTTTATCACTATTCCTATACAAAGGATAGGGTTTCTCGTTTTTTTCTATATTATTGGACTTATGAGCTGGATCATTTATTCTGCAAATTACTTAATAATATCATTATTCATATTTATAAAATATATTCGATATGAAATATATTCAAAAAATCTTTGAGTTGAACGAAATAAATCCTGCTAAATGTACTATTTGATAAGTCAACTTTCTCGCTACTTCTTCACGAGTTTTGGCTGGAACATGGTTTTAAGCCAGAGTTTGTTTTGTTCGATACGTATGTTCCAACATAAGTACAACTCGCCGATGTTATACGGGAACGGGCCACGTAACTAGGCTCAAACTGCTGCCGGGATGGGAGTATCGAGTCGAGGTTCTGCCTGAGAAACTTACGTTGAATGGTATTGGTTAAAGGAGATGAGTAGTTAGTCGCTCAAGACGACCTGCAAAATACCTGTAGCAAATGCTGGAAATCGGACATCAGATGACTTGCAACTTCCAGCCATAACCGGGATTTAGTCCTGCTGTAAGTGAGACGATCGGCTGCGTAATGATTACGTGCTTTTGACGCGAGGGCGGCAATCGTGCCTGTAATTACCGCTCCATTCGTCTCTCACCTTCCAATTTTGCTAACCAGCACGAAAAAAAACAGATTTAACGTATTTTCCCACGATCTTTTGTTACTTCAAGATGTTTTTTCATCTTTCTAATTTAGGCATTCCATATCCTTATATTACTCTCACTAGTGCTTCGATTTTAAATTGAATCCATTAATGAAGGAAGAATTCATTGATCAAGAGACAGATTTGAAATTGCAGGTTTGTGAATGTATTTTGGAATCGATGCACTAGTCGTTGATTTCCGCCTTATTTATGTCTTCTGCTGGACCCATTAATCTGGCCAGCCATCGGGTTTCCTCGAAACTCTCAA
>CAZLNG010000061.1:0-22848 GCA_964560735.1 uncultured Methanosarcinales archaeon
ATAATTATATTTTAAAGGAAATGAGGTTTTCGGCATTTCAAGTGCGTAAGTCCTACTCTATACGAATACTTAAATAGAATTTATTAATCAATGAATAGTTTAGAAGTTCAAGTTATAAACTTTTTTGTAGTCCAATCACCAGTTCTTAAGAGGGAGATATACAAATTTTGGAAAAAGCTCTTTTGGGATAACATTTACCTTTTCGTACTATCATAGGAGCTACTTATCCATTCACCACTAGTTGATCCTATTTGTTGAGTCTCTCCTGTACATGTTTATTCAAAGTAAACGGTTTATCAATCTTAACTCTACGCTTCAAATAATGCAGAGTTCCCTTCGAAAATCCTAACTTTTTCCATTCAGCAGAACAAATACCCAAGATCTTTTGTCTAGTTTCGTGTGAATCAACCCTCTGAACCCTAAATTCAGGGCTAACAAAATCTAGGGTTTTTCCTGTAAGATTATGAGCTAATTAGAAGAATCCAGTCATTAAAAAAAACAAGCAAAAAAGATAGAGCGAGTACGGTTCTAAAAAAAGTTAATGTTTTCGAATCCCATCCCTCGCACCAAATTTTGCATCGAACTTTTGATTTTGCCTTTTTTACTTCCTTTTATACAGGAGTACTGCAAGCAAACCAGCTACTCCGTAATATATTTCAAAGCCTGGTGTACTCAAGATTTCTTTTTGTTCATTTTGTGGTTCTTTATTCGTTGTATTGTTTTTATTAATTGGTTCAGGATAATCAATCTCTGTTTTCGTTACAGTTTCTTCAGGTGAGGGTTTTGCTGTACCTGTTATAGCAAATGAAGAGAATCCTGAAGTTTTGGCTGTGAAATACAGGAATTTGTCATCTTCTCCTGACAGGTTTACTGGGGATTGTTCCCATTTTTTATCGTTGTATCTGTTAAGAGTGATAGAGTCCTGATCTATCTTTTTGTCCTTTATCCAGGATTTTTCAACCTTGAAACAGACGACTGGATTTTCTATGTTCTTAGAGCTTAAAACTCCTCCGTTTCCGACCCAGACGTTAAATGATTTATAAGTCTCGCCAGAGGGCAATTCGGGAACCAGAGTTGATTTTCCATTCAGCTGTTCAGCAATTGTTGCGGTTTTACCTGCGGTCTTTTTAGCATCGAAACTCACAGAGACAACGCAGGTAGCATTTTTTGAGAAATCAAATTGTGCAGCTTTTCCGTTAGTAACGAAGACCTGACAAAGTTCCTTTACTTCAACGTTCTTTGCTGGCTCAGGAGAAACTCCTGCTCCACCGCCGCCTCCAGATGAACTATGGTTACTTTTATTTTCACGGATATTATTTACGTCGCTTTTTGTCAATACGGTTATAGTGCCCACTTTCGAGGCAGAACCATTTACATTACTAACTATCAGATTCACTTTGTAGTTTCCTGCTGCAGAGTAAGTATGAGCTGGATTTTGCTCGGTTGAAAAAGTTCCGTCTCCGAAGTCCCAGAGCCTTGATGTTGTATTCGGAGAAATGCTATAAACATTAAGTGTAAAATTATCCTCAGTGCCGGTTGTGTTCACCGAGTAACTCTTGTATATGCCTTTTACTTGCTGATTGCCCGGAGCTACGGCTTCGATTATCCATGAATAAGTTCCGGGAACACCAACCATATGTTCGAGAGCCGGGTCCTGAACGTAACCATCACTGATAATGCTTAGCCCTTCACTAAGGTTAAATTCCCAGGAGTAGTCTGTGCTTGGATTTCCCCTGAGATTGAGGGTAAAATTATCTCCTTCCATGAGACTAATGCTTGTTCCATTGTCAGCTTTGGTTATTACCTGCTTTCCAGGCGGCAGAGGACCGGGAAAATCGTTCAGTGAGTTATCAACTGCAAGCTCGAAAGATCCCTTTATGCCGTTAACGTTTACAGTGTATCTCCCGGCTTTGAGTCCCTGAATTTCAAGAGGTATTGCTTTACTGAAAGGCACAATTGCCTGTGTACAGATTGCATCTTTCGGGCGTTTTGTACTAATTTTAATATTGAAGGTATTTCCTTCTCTTTCAGTAGTTATTTTGTCAATTTTAGGGCAGCCATCAGAAAAGTAACCTTCTGCTACTACCTGTATTTGTACAGGAAAAGACTCCAGTGGCATAATTTTTATACTTTCAACAGGTGCAGTGCCGTATGAGTATTCATCTCCACTGGTTTCCTGACTATCTGTTGTGTTATTTGCTTGTTCATTAACTGTATTGTTCTCTCCCTCGTTAGATAACTCAGGAGAATAATATTTGTCAGAAAGCAAGTTAGATGACCCATTTGATATGCTATTATCCATAAACTGCACTGTCAAGGGAGCATACCCCTCGGTTACATTACTACTGAAATTTGCAACTGGAGCGTTTGGATCAGTAACAACTATGTAACCCGGCTTTGTCTTTGTATTGTTCCCTATACTGTTTCCTACAGTCAGACTAATTGTATAATTTCCTGGTTTCGTATATGTGTGGACTGTAGCCGAATTTTTTGAATTGGTACCATCGCCAAAATCCCAATACCAGGACGTAGGTTCTTCTACTTCACTTATAGCTCCGCCTTTATCTGTAGCAGCGAATAACACCGTTAGAGGGGCTATTCCAGAGGTTACATTAGTAGCGAAATCTGCCACTGGTGGTTGGGGGGGAGTTACAGTAATATAATTCAGTTTCGTTACTGTACCATTGCCTGCTTTATTTGCCACTGTTAAAGTAACGTTATACACCCCTGGATTCGTAAAAGTGTGAGTTGCATTCATGGCGTGTTTTGAATTGATACCATCACCAAAATCCCAATACCAGGAAGTTGGTACTCCACCAGTGCTTAGATCCGTGAATAGCATAACTAAAGGTACAGTTCCAGAAGTTACGTTCGCGGTAAATTCAGCTACTGGTGGCAAGGTGTTCGTGGCAGAAAGATCACTCATGTAGATGCCATTATCAGTAACCTCACCATAGTTACCTTCTATTCCCCATACAATAATACTATTGTAGATATCAGGCGTTGTGGCAGTCCCTGTTGGATAAATATAGACTGGTGTGCTTTTCGCGGAAGGAATATCATAAACGTATACACCCGTATAACCAAACTGGTCATCGCCAGTTTTTGAATATACGATTTTGTCTCCGTTTATGTCAATGTGAGTACCGGTATCGTCTCCAGCGTCAGCATATGAATTTGCGTATTCAGGTAAGGTATTACCTGTATTGTCACTGGTGACATCTATAGTTTCTTTTGTATCGATGTTGTACATCGAAATATATCCCATTCTGGTGTAGAAGTCCGACCATATAACCTTGTTACCATAAATGTGCGGTCTGTAAAGATTACCGTCACGATGTCGGGCTAATATAGTCTCATTAGTGATAATATCATATACGTAGATACCTTCCGCGTCAATGCCGTCATAAGAATATGCTATCCTTGTATCGTATATGTCCGGGTCCGTACCATCTGTCACTCTAGTCTGTGTGGATGTAGATATGTCACGCATATATATTCCACCGTTTGCACTCCACACAATTCTACTGCCGTAAATAGCAGGTTTGCTCCAGCTGTCCACATCCTTTGTTATATACGTTTTTGCGGCAGTTGATATATCATATACGGCAAGCCTTGGTGTTCCACTGCTTCCATCGTACCACACTAATTTGTTACCGTAAATAGCTGGATGAGATGCTGCAGAAGAGCTAACCGTAGCATCTGTTTTCGAAGTCAAATCATAAAGATGAATAACACCACCATTTGTCCAAACCACTCTGTTACCATAAATAGCAGGATCAGATCCATTACCAATTCTCGTCACCTGTGCAGTTACCTGTGCCGCTGACCCCACAGATGAAATTAAAATCAAAAATACAAAAATAAAGGTTGCTGAAGCTAAAGCTATTGAATACAACTTTTGCTTATTTTTCATTTATGCTTTTTACCTCCTTAAAATTTTAATACTGTTGATACTTGATATATCCTGATATTCTTTATATGTATTGTTTTCAAAACAGAATTATACTTCATGTTTCTTCGGTTAAGTGAGAAATCGTGACAAATTGCCTAAATTCTCGCAACAGTTATTAAAAATGTTAATATTTTCTAGACTGGAACAGGTATCGATTTAGTGTGAAAAGGCTAAAGTTTAAGGCAGGTTTCAGGTACAAAATCGATAGCTTTCAGGCAATAAAATTCCTTAACCGATGACCAATGTAAGCTCCTTTTTTGCTTCAATTCTGAAGTCTCTGGCGTCTCGGATTCTCATACAATTCTTTATACTAACCAAAATCCTATTTTCTATTGATCTTTCATGCTTGAGGAATACGAGAAGAAGAGACATTTCAAAAAGACGCCTGAGCCGCTTGCAAGTGATTTGAAAGAGAATGCAGATAAGCCGATTTTTGTAGTTCAGCGGCATGACGCACGCAACCTCCATTATGATTTCCGGCTGGAGATGGAGGGGGTTCTGAAAAGCTGGGCTGTGCCAAAGCAGCCGCCAAAAAAAGCAGGGATAAAGAGGCTTGCTATTCAGACCGAAGACCATCCGCTGGCATATGCTAATTTTGAAGGGGAGATTCCTGAAGGAGAGTATGGAGCCGGAAAGGTTGAGATCTGGGATAAAGGAATTTTTGAGCTTCTGAAACGTGAAGACAGAGAAATTGTTGTAACTCTTCACGGGGAAGAATTGAAAGGGGATTATGTCCTGATCAGGACAAAGTACGGGAAAGAAGAGAAAGGGGATTATGTCCTGATCAGGACAAAGTACGGGAAAGAAGAGAAAGGCTGGCTTTTTTTCAAAAAAGCGAATGAAGAGAGCGAGTAAAAGTGAGAATCAGGAAAAGGTTAAAAAAGAACATAGAATGACCAGAGAAAGACCAGAAAACGGTTAACAAAAGGTAGAAGAGAGCCAGTACGAGCTAAGTTGTGCAGGCAGGCTTTTTGGTCTTAATTCCCGGCTTAAACCCCGGGCTTTTTAAACCATTACGAGAATAATCTTATGGGGATGCCTACGGAAGAACGGACAAAAATCACAGTTATTGAAATTACTGGAGACGACTGTTGCGTTGCTGCCTGTGACGGGCACAAGGTTCACGAAAGGATCGAAACTGCTCTCTGCGAAAAAAAGAAGGTAGAACTTTCTTTTGCAGGAGCAGGCGAGCTGACACCTGCATTTTTAAATGCGGCAATAGGACAGCTCTACGGATGTTTTCCTCAGGAAGTAATTGAGAGTAATCTCTCGTTTACTGACATCTCGGAGGAAGACGAAATTATTCTTAAAAGGGTTATCGAGCGGGCGAAGACCTATTTTGACCACGCTTACTCCTGCAGAAAAGCCTTAAAGGACGTGCTGGGAGGAGAAGATGCCTGAAAAACACCGTGCAACCGTATTTCCGGTTGTGCGCCGCCCAAGGCTTCTGGCTGGAAGAACCATGCCTTCAAAAACCACTCCCGAAAAAATCCATTCCATAGAGAGTTACGACTTTCCCGAGGAGAGGAACTATTTTTTTGACACCAACATCTGGCTCTATATTTACGGTCCTATCGGCTGGCCTGACGAGAAGTCGGATATGTATTCCAGGGCATTGAAAAAGATCAGGGAGGCAAAAGGCACAATCTACATAAACTGCATGATAATTTCGGAATTCATCAACACCTTCTCAAGAATAGAGTTCAAGCAGCAGTCCGATTTTACGAGATACAAGGATTTTCGAAATTCCCTTGCCTACCGGGCGATTGCCCAGGACATCGCCTACAACGTAAGAAAAATCCTCCGAAGCACCCTTACCTGTGATCCTGAAATGCAAACCATAGACCTCCCTGCAGTCATGGACCTCTTCGAGCAGGGAAAATTCGATTTTAACGACCTCCTCTTTGCCCAGATCTGCCGCGCAAAAAACATGGTCTTCGTAACCCACGACAAAGACTTCAGCGAACTGGGAGTCGAAATCCTGACCTCAAACGACAAACTGACAGGCAAGGGAAAAGGATGAAGAATGATGGGCAGGGGAAAGGATGAAGAATTGAGGGGTAAGAAAAAGAATGAAGAAATGATGGGCAAGGGAAAAGCCTGAAGATTTAAGTTCCCTTGCTTTTCAGACTTCAGCCTTAAAGCAAATTCGAGTACTTCTTTTAAAAAAGATAGGGCCCCGGCAACAATATATAATTAGCCGGGTTCTAATTTACTTTTATGTCCAGACAGGTAATAGATACTGCTGTTCGAATTTTAAAAACTGTTCCTGCCCTGATTGAGAAAGAAGATTATATACAGGCTTTTGAAAAGGCCGACAAAGCCCAGAAGCTTGCGGAAAAGGCAAATATGCCGGACCTCGTTCATTGGGCGCTGATGGCAAAGGGAGAGATCCTTGACGCTTCCTGCAGGCTTGAGGAAGCTGTGGAGACTTATGAGAAGGCTCTGATTTTTTCCTCAGATCTATTTTTTGATGACGTGGAAAATATAAGCCATCAGGAAATCCTGTATAGTAATATCGGCAAACTTGGAAAAACGCTTGAAGAATTAGACAGTGTCATTAAAGCCCAGCAGGTATGCAAAAAAGCCGAGAATAATTTTGAAAAGGTTCTTGATGCATATGAAAAGCTGCTATCAAAGAATCCTGAAAGTTCAGAGTATCTTTCCAATTATTCAAAAACAGCGGAAAATATCTGGGCGTGTTATGTGATAGCAGAAGACCTTGAAAAGCAAATATTTCTTGTCCCGGACATCGTTAGGACCTACGGAAAAATCATTGAATCCGATCCAGAAAATCCGGAAAATTATATTCGGCTTGACAGTGTTGTAAGGAGGTTCGGAGAAGCTTGTCTGGAAGAAGAGTTATTTGAAGAGTTAAAACAGGTTTATGAGCAGCTGTACACTGTTTATAAAAATATCCAGGAGAAATATCCGGAAAACAAACTTGTGCTCAATTTCCTGCTTTTCTCGTATGACTATTTTGGGAAACTTTATGCGGAAATTGATGAGCTGGACAAAGTTGAAGATTATTATTCTCAAGCCCTTGAACTAGCTGAAGAGCAACTCCAAAAAGATCCGGAAGAGCTTTCCCTTGTCATGAACCAGGGCAAAATCTATCAGGACCTCGGAAATATCTATTCCGGGGCTGATGAACTCGAAAAAGCAAATTTCTACTATGAAAAATCTCTTGGCATTTTCGAGGGACTTGTCGGAAAGAATCCCGATGATCCGGAATACCAGTATAACCTCGCCAGTATATTTGATGGACTTGCTGAAGCTTTTGGGGATATTTTCCGAGTGGAAAGAGCAAGGGAGTGCTACCTGCACGAAATAGAAATCTATGAATCCCTTATAGAGTCCGAAATTGATGAGATAGATAACGAATTGAGCATAGCCGGGTCATTTGACCAGATAGCAAAACTTTATGCTGAAGATGAAAATGAGGAAAGTGCAATAGAGTACTACGAAAAGGAAATGGAGATATACGAAAGGCTTTTTTCCGAATATCCTGAAGAAACCGATTATGAACTTTATATTGCAGAGACCTTCAATGATCTGGGAGACCTTTATTTTGAAAAAGAAGAAACCTCTGCACGAAATTACTACGAAAAAGCCCTCGAAATTTCCGAAAAGGCAGTGGAACAGGCTCCATCAGACTCTCTTTCCTTCTCAACCCTGATCCAGACCCTGAAAAACCTTGCCGAGCTGAATAAGGTCCACCAGCATTACGAAACCGCAATTTCTTTCCAGCAGCGTGTCCTTGAACTCCAGCTTGAGATTCAGGAAAAGTTTCAGCGGAACTGGAACCAGGCACGTAACCTCGGCAACGCCTTCAGCGAGCTAGGGCTTCTTTTCGAAAAAGCTGGAAATTTGAAGCAGGCAGAACAGCTTCATTCAAAGGCTGTGGAAACGTTTTCAGAACTCATCTTCGGGAAAGAGGAAGATGCCACAAAAAAACGCTTAGCTACAGAAATCAAGCTGCGTGGGTACGTCTACCTGCGTTCTAAAAGATATCTGAGTGCAAAACCATATCTGGAACTCGCCCGCAAATACTACGAAAGCGCCTGTGAACAGGAGCCAGATAACTTCCGTTCTCATGAGAGCCTTTTCTCTGTGATGTATGAGACCGGCCTCCTGAATTACGGCATGGAAAACTACGAAAAAGCCATTGAAAGCTACAAAGCCGCATTATTGGTCCTCGACAGGCTGATTGAGCTTTCTCCGGAAAAATTCAAACCGCAGGACAAAGACGTAAAATTGTATATCGGGCTGGGGATGGCTTATTCTGCTCTTAATGAGCTGGAAAAATCAAAAGAAGCTTTTGAAAAAGCCCTTGCCTCAAATGCGGAATTACTTGAAAAAAAACCTGAAAATGTATTCCACCTTGAGGACAAAGCCATAACTTTAGAAGAATATGCAAACCTGCTCCTCAAAATGGGCAGAAATGCAGAAGCAGAGGCATATAAAGCAGAATCGGCTGAACTATACAGAAAAGTTGAAGCTAAAGAACCAGACCTTATGAAGCTTCGGAAAATGGATGATATTTGAGGCAAACAAAAGCCGGGATGTTTTTTACATCCCTGTGTTTTTATTTCTGGTTTTATTTTTCCTGTTCAACCTCAAGGTAGAGTTCAATTGCTTCTTTTATTCTCCTGTTTAACTCATCAAGTGTTTCCGCCTGGGTATGGCATCCCGGAAACTCAGGTACGGAAGCTATGTATATTCCATCTTCGTCCTGTTCAATAATGACAGTGAATTCTCTCATAAGTTTATCTCCTCTTTTATACTGTAATTATTTTCTTCAACCTTAGTTTGATTCTATTATAATGAGTGGAAGTGCAGAAGCTGTAATTGAGAAGTATATTAATATCAAGATCACCAACTAATCTCTATGCGGTTTACAATTAAACTTGAAGAGTCTGAAGAAGGAGGCTACACAGCCCAGTGCCTTGAAATCCCTGCCGCTATTAGTGAAGGAGACACTAAGGAAGAAGCACTTGAGAACATAAAGGAAGCCATACAGCTTGTTCTGGAAGTGACAAGAGAACAAGCCAAGGTACTCGGAGAAGTAGCTACAGTGGAGGTTTCAGTTGGCTAAGTTGCCTTCAGTTTCCGGAAAGAAACTCATAAGAGCCCTTGAAAAACTGGGTTTTGTTATTGTCAGACAGAAAGGCAGCCATGTAATTTTGCAAAGAAGATCAAGCCTGGTCACTGTTCCTCTCCATGGTCCAGTTAAAAAATCAACTCTAAATGCAATTTTGAAGCAAGCTGATATTTCATTAGAAGACCTGCTTGAATACCTTTAATTTTAAGTGACTTTTTTTGGACGGCTCCATTTTGTGTAAGATTTGGTTGACTTGCACGGAATCTTCGATTAACGGCTTTTTTAAAGTTACTGCAGGTCTATAACATCGAGCTAACATCTAACCTCTGTTCCGGTTGTTCATATTACCAATTTTAAGTAACAGCAGATCACATACTTTTCGAACACGCCCTTAAAAACTCTTCTCCGCAACAAATTTATCATTTGTGCAAATAAAAATACTATAGGTTTCTCTGGCACCGGTTGAAAAACTGGCCTGACAGCCGACAGAAAAAAGCTCCTGAAAAGATTAGCTGGATGCCTTTATACATGATTTAACGAGAGGGGAGAAGATAATGCCTACAAAAGAAGAGATAGACAGCCTGATTATGGACCTCTGGGATGAGATCTTTGATCTTGAAGACAAAAGCAAAGAAGAACTGGATATTAAGTATGCCGAATGGCGGAAAGTAGAACCCCGACTGGACGAAGGAGTGGATGAACTCATAATACATATAGAGTCAATGAAAGGAATCAGTGACGAAAGCCTGCTTATCTACCAAGAGGTTAAAGAAATCAAAATCAGGCACAGGCAGCAGAAGAATGAGATTCAGGCAAAAATAGATGCGCCGAAAAAAGAAAAAGAAAAGACATAAAGATGCCACTGGCTACCTTTCCAGGCAAGGCTGGAAGTTAAGATACCTTCAATACATTTTATAATTCTTTTGTTCTTGTTTTTTCATGCAAGGCCGTCACTGGTAAGTTCTTCAGAAGTGTATTTCTTGAGAAATATATTTTTCAAGCCAGGCGTTCTCCCCCTTTCTCAACCCCACAAGTTCAAGTTTCCTGTAAGTTTCCTCTAAAATATCTCATGGAAAAAGACTAATCCACATCAGAATTTTTAAGACGGCATCAGCAAGATCAACATTTTATAATAATCCGGAAATTTTTTAATTATGGAAGAAACGTACAGATTTTCAGCTGTCATCCAAAAAGAAGAAAAATTGAACATTTCGTTGCACTTAGAAAAAAGTAGTGAAAAATTATGATCTCAATGACATTCTATTCTTAATCTAAATCCTTTCGTTTAGAATATCAAATTCTGAAAAGCTCACCTTGAGTATACCCAAGCTGAGTACTTGAAGGAGAAATTATATATATTGATACACTAATTTGACAGAATTATATATTAGAATATATAGAAACGCGCTTAATGTTTCTGATTTCTTTGTCTGACCTAAACTCTACCTTATTTTTTGATTTCTTGACGTTCTAATTTCCTAAACGCACATAGAGGCAGTTTTTAATAAATTACTATGTTAATTAGTAAACGTGTATAACTTAATTTACACAAGTTACGACGGCAGGAGAGTTAAATTCAAACAGTTTACAGTTGCCTGTAAATACAACAAATCTAAGTAAAGATAGAATGTAGCTTTTTAATATAATTTTTAGGTCAGATTGTACTTTCATAAGTTATCATCTTGAATATAAGATGAAATTAGAGTCTTTCCAGGTATCTCATTGACTATCTCTACTTTACCTCTGAAAATTTCTCCCTTAGAAAACATTAATTCGTCTAGTTCCTTTAACTTTTCTGAGGACAAAATATTTTTACTAGCTTTCCACTTATTATTTAGTGGATGTGTAATGTTATCTGGATACCATAAATCAGGCAAATAATTTTTTATTTGACTCGTGGACAAAGTATTGATGAAAGAGTATTGTTGATTTGTATATACTTTCCTTTCCAATAGTTTGCTATGATAAGGCAGACGCATTCTTATACATATGTTTTGTCGTCTAATATTTTTTCTAAACTGCTTAATTTCAGCATCAGTCCAATTAGGATGGATGTAATAGTCACTCCCATCACTCTGGTCTATTAGGGGGTTATATTTATCTTGAAGGCAATCCAACGGCCTAAACCTACAATCTGTTATTTGTAGTCCCCATTCCCAACATTTTATTCTCTTTTTTTCCATTTCTTTAAAATCAATATCCCAGCCATATATCATAAAAACGGACATATTTTTCTTAGAAAAACCGCTGTCAATTAAAATTTTAATTTGTTTTTTAATTTGTGGCCATTGATCATATCCCCAATCCCATGCAATACGTGGGAACCTAAATCCAGCCTGTCTAAGTAACGAAGCAAGTTCTGGTTCTTTGAGTAGTAACCTACCATCAAACCCGCTTTGAGATTCACACCAACCGATTTTTTTATTTCTTTTAAGCTCGATTAATTCTCCCAAAATAGCGTTTATGTTAGGATTTTTCAGTAAATTATTATCATAAAAAACAAGATTTCTCAATCCTAACTCAAATCCAGGTTCTATAAGTTTCAAAATTGAATTTTTACATTCAAATTCAGGCTCAATGATCCACGTTCCACAGAAAGTACATCTCCTGTGGCAGCCACGAGATGTATGTACAATCTGAAAGTCTAATTTTACTCCTTTTTCGATTAATAATTTATAGTCAGGAAAATATTTTTCTGCATGTTTATTAACTCCCTTAAAACGAGACACATGATATTTCCTGCATAGTGCTATGTACTCTTTCTTGTCATGATGCAAGCTAGCATAAATTCCACCTATCCTTATTTTTGTTTTTTTATAATCTGGAAAAGCTTCTCTATAAAATGCTACAGTATCCCAAACATATTGTGACCAATATGTAAACAGACTTGTTACTTCAATTATATCAATCTCTTTGGACTCATATGGAAGTTTATTTCCATGAACAAGTTGGACACTAGCTTTTTTCTCATTTTTGTAATATGATGACAATTTCAAAAGTCCAATTGGAAGAGCGTTTTTATGATGTATACTCTTGTGTGGAATGGGATAATCAGGATATACTAGCAATATATTTTTCATATAAGATCACAATAAGTAAACAATATTTTATAATTTTTTTTAGCCGGATCTGCCTAGTATTTTCTCGATCGTACAACTTTTGATGTTATCCTCTAATAATATATCGATTTCGTTAAGTGTATCTGCTTGTCCATTCACTACCCTTCTTAATGAAAAAGCAATCGTTCGAAGGAGGGCTCCTACTCTTTTACCTTCATCATTAATCAACAAGTAATCGTCTATTATTCCCTGATGCCCAAGAAGTTTGCCTACTACCAATAAGTTTTCATCTTCATTGAAAAAATAATGATTCTGGGCACGTAGAGCCATAGAGCACAAGTGTTTGAATGAGGATTCTTTATATCCCTTTAAACCTAATTCTGTAGCTAATAAAAACATTTTCTTCTGGGTGATTTTCTTTGTTCCAGCTCCTATAATATTTATTAAACTTTCAAAGGAAATGTAATTGCCCCAAATATTAGATTTATGCAGTTGCTCAATATTATATTCAATACATAACACATCTTTATGCAAAATGTATTGGATTAAGTTAAAAAGATATTCTTTTTGTT
This sequence comes from uncultured Methanosarcinales archaeon, assembly GCA_964560735.1. Lineage (GTDB taxonomy): Archaea > Halobacteriota > Methanosarcinia > Methanosarcinales > Methanosarcinaceae > Methanosarcina. The sequence goes on from CAZLNG010000061.1 coordinate 12,691, forward strand.
CTGGAGTTAACCAATATAATTTTTTCATAGCCGAAGGATCAAAATTATTACAATAATTGATTGTATTTAATGTCTTGTAAAAGGAGTTTAAAGCCGTTAAAGGTTCAAGAATTGTTTCTATTGGAATTTCATCTTTAACGATTAATTTAAGTAAATAATTTTCAATACTTTCGCGGTCTTCCATTTGAATATAGTAAATTTTGTCTCTCTCTTGAAGATCGTCTACAGTACTGAGAATATATTCACCGTTATCCTCCTTTCTAATCATAGTACCGATAGGAAAAGATATGTTTTCAACCTCTCCGTTCTCAAAACTAACTAGGAATGATATTCTACCTGATTGAGTGTAATTCGACGGAGATGAAAACTGATATAAATGTCCTAATTTCTTACCTGTTGATTTCCAGATACTTTTTAATGATTTAATTTCATTTTTTATATCTTCCTCAATAGCGTCATTTTTCATCAGTTCATCTCTAAAGAATGTGTCTATAGGGGTATCTTTTTCGCTTGCGTATTCATCATGTTCTTTGTCAATTGAAGGTTTATCCGGATATCTTATATTCATTAGTTTATTTGTATACTTTAGAGACATACTCAAATCTTTTTTTGCAATCATTGAGTCTGGTTTTGAAAATAAGTCCTCATACAACTTAATATGACTTAATACACTCGAAAAATTTCTTCCAGGATATGCAAAAAAGATAACCTCTTTGAAGGGTAATAATAATACATTGTAACCTTGTGTAACTAGAATTTCGTCTGCAGAAACTGTTGTAAAAGGAATTGGCCCAGGTATTAACAATTTACTTTCTCTAATAATTTCTTGAGGCATTTTTTCAATATCAGTAAATTGCCGGTAGTATATATCTACATACGATTTTCTCAGAAATCCTGAGAGATTATTTTTGAAGAAAATCTCACAACAGATGGACGATTTGTTAGCAGACCTATCGGACCATATTTTTCTCGATTGGTATTCTTCATATGATCCATCCTTATTTATTTTAAGTGAGTAAAAAATAAATGGTGTAAAACTTTGTGTTTTTGCTTGCTGGGATTTTTGAATACTTGAAAAATATAAATAAGGAACAGGTACTTTTGCGCGGATTTCAAATGTACAGGAGTCTTCAGTCTCAACTAACGATATTTCTATTTGTTTAATGGAACTTAATTGTTTTTTTAGTAGTATTAATGAATCTTTTATAATGCCTTTATTTTTAATTAATATCTGGTTGAATTGTACTTTTGGAGTATTTATTGAAATACATACACTATTATTTTCAAGTTGAGTTTTAACCTTTAATAAAGACAAATAATAGTTTAGTATAGATACTAATTCGTCTATCATTCCAAAAAAAGATGAAGTTGTTTTTAAGTTGGGATGCAAATTGCTTACAATAAGTGAAGAATCTTCAAAGTACTTTTTGTCCTTTGATTCTATAAAGCTCATAATTTTAGTTATTAGATGATCAATTAAATATGCCTGGAATAAAGTCTTTTTTGTGGGCACAGAGGACGTAGAAATTCCTTTTAAATCATTGCAAAGATCCTTGCCTCTGTTTAAATCTTTACACATTCCTTTAAATAATTTTACAGCATTTGATTCTTCATTTTTAACAAGAAATGAATTCTCAATAGGTAAAGAAGCCCATTTGTCAGCACTAAACACTACTCTTTTTATTTCTGAAGGAGAAATCATTGAATCAAGTATAGGTGGGAACATTAACGTATTTCTATCTGATCTATTTATATTTTCATGATTCAAATAATTTCTAAGATCTTTGAGCCTTTGATCAAAACTCCAATTCCAATTTGAAAGTTTTTCAATATCAGCATTCCACATCTGAAATTCGGATATTGGAAGAATCACTTTAAAGTTAAAAGGGATTTTTTTTGGATAATAAATATCCCATTTTTTTCCTTCTAGAGAGAGATAGCGAATTTTGTGAGGTGGAATATAATCGTTATTTAGTGATTCTTTACAGAAATTCTTTGTAAAATAAAATAATCCAATATATTTTTTTTCTGATACTTCATCTAAAAAATTTTGAACGCCTTTTAGATAAGGCCAAGAGAAGTGAAGTAATAGTTTAACATCAGAAGCTTTAGCTCTATCGATAAGTCGGATAATAGTCCCAAAATCATACCCTCTTTCATTTATTGATTCATAAATTATCATTTTAGGTTTGAATTTATGAAGTTCAATTTCCTCATTATCAAAATTCATTTTAATACTACCAAAGATGGTAGGGGGCAACATAGACTCAAGGCTACTCACTATTATCTTTGGCATTGCTTCGCAATGCCCGTCTTCTAATTTTTCCAAAATTTCAGTCTTGTACTGTGCTCTATATTTTTTTGTTCCGAGCTCTGGATAAACCTCAATCCCTATAGTTTTGAGCTCGTTGGTCTCTGAATTTATAGAGCCTTTACACAATAAAAGCTCTTTGTAAAAGAAATTATTTTTAGATGTTACCCCATTTTCGAGTTTATTTATAAAAGTTAGTGAAAAATATGTTTCTTTCTCAATTTCATACGTTTCTTTATATACTGATTTAGGCTTGCCAACTAAAACATCACATCTTTTAGTATAAGCAAATAGACATGCTATTAATGGAGAGAGATTAAAGTTTCCTTGGGAAAATATTATTGTTATAGGTTTAGATAATACTGATTCAATAATTCCAAAAGATAATCTTGATAAGTTAGTATTACTTATTTTTTTGATATCGTGTTCACTGATTAATTCATATTGGCTTCCAGAATGGGTTACGAATCCAATTGATTTGAAGCTCATTGAAGCAAGTCCCCTTGCGAAAACATAAAATCGAAAATCTCACATATTCCGAAAACACTGCTTCCCCTTATCATACATCCAATTTCTAAGTTTTTAATAAGGCTATTTTTTCTTAATTCTGCACTACCTATATATGCCACATCGTGATCTGCGATAAGCATTTTTGCATGAGTACTAGATATTATGGGGCCATCAATCTCCTGCAAATGGTAATCTACGACTGATAATTTGTTTCTTTTATCGATTTTCTCACTGATATCTACTATCCACTGGACTTCACTATTTCTTTCTTTTAGTTCTCTTGTAAGGAGTTTGATTTCGACTCCTCTATTTAGAGCAGTGATCAACAAATTTCTGAAATCAGGAAATGCATCACCATCTACTATATTGTGCTGTATAAATGGAGAACAAATACGTAGTGTACTCTCAGCCGAAGAAATAATAAGACGAAAGCAATCTATGCTGTTAATTTGATGGTTTCGATCTTCAATATCCTGTATGCTGATTTCTTTTAGATTAGGTTTAGAAACAACAATTTTTATTTCATCTTTTATTTCAAAAAAAACAGGATGTTTTGCAAGTCTAAGTACAGAATCATCGGTTATCCCACTATTCAGCAATATTAGGTATCCTTTATCGATTAACTTATATATTACGGCTCTAATCTCCGCTTCTGTGGCAATTTCTTTACTTGAATAGCTTTGCAATAAACTCCATAGACTACAGGATTTATGTTCATCCAAATAACTCGTAACGTGCTTCATGATTGCGTTCTCTACGTATGGATTCACAATCATTTGAAGTATCCCTCAATATATCTTTCAGAACCACCAATAAGTGTAGATCTATCAAGATCATTATTGAAATTACAACACACAAACTCAGGAAGATAACTACATGAATTGCAAGCTCCACCTTCATCAATCATGCAAGCAGGATCTTGAGAACATTCTTGAGCAAGTTCCCACATCAGATTGAACCAAGAATCAAGATGATAATCATAAACATATTCAAGTCCTCCCATGTTGATACTATTTGTAGAATATAGTAGAATTGATGCTACTGATGGGTATATGATTTCTGAAATACTTTGTATATCAAGACCGGTATTGACTGAAGACTGTTGGATTAGCATGTGAGAATACGTATGAAGTAGAGTCTTTACTGCTAATGCGCAGTTATAATCAGTCATTAACAACTTCCTATAATGTGAAAAGATGTTGTAATCGTTTAGAGGGAGTATATTATCTGAAACGCTTATTTGCTTTTTATTTGCATCAAGCCACTCAAGAATTCTTTTAGGATTTAGCTGAAAAAGAATTCCTTCTGTGCTATATTTTCTTACATATACAGTTGGATTCTCATTAGGGTAGCCTACATCTATCGTTTTAAATAATAAAGGTTTTTTTCTCGTAGACCCTTCAACAACCCCCATGAGTGCCTGAATTATGGATAGATTTGAAAAATGACAGATTTTCTCCAAACCATAATCTTCAAGTAAATTTTCGTAATTTAATGGCTTTGGAATTGGAAATTCTTTTTTAAAGGCATTGTGGGCATTTACCAGATTTAATCCTTGAAGATCATCTTCATCAAACTTTATTGATTTAATCTTAAATAGAGAATCTCTTATTTCATTAACACCGTATTTTTTAAGAATTAGATCCTTATTTTCGCTGTTAAAACTTCTTGAGTGAGATTCAATGAGAATAGTTTTTAAAATTTTCGAAAATTTATCATCGTTTGCCTTTTTGACATCCGTAATCTCAATTATTTCTTTTTCTAAAATATCCTCAACTATCGACTCTACCCTTGAAAATTCCCAAAAATCAAAATTTTCTTGCAATAAGTCTCGGAACTCAGGAGAATATAGTTTAGACTCTTCAATTTCATATCCAAACAACGAAATAAATGCTTCAGATGCAGCCTTTGAAAGATTTAATGTTTCTTGTGACTCTTTTTCTTGAGACACATCAGGAATTGATATAACATATGGATGTAAAACTGCATTTGCTCTTGCTGGAACCGCTCTAAAACTGTGTTTACCTACCACTTTAGATTCGTTAATTTCAATATCTATTCCAGAGAGTTTTCCTTCATCATGGTTACATTTATAGAAATAAAGAGGTTCTTTATATCCACAATCTGTACACGTGACCTTATAATTTTTTATAATGTCTTTTCCACCCTCTGGCCACTCTAGTTTCCACATACTTTTTTTTGCCTGGCAGCTTTTGTTTTTACAATCGTTACCAATATTTGACATGTAATGAAGTGGTAATGTACGCCCACATATATCGCAAAACGCTAAGAATGTGAATTGCTCCCATCGATCTGTTTCTTTGTGGTTACAATTCCTCCCTTCATGAAACACAAAGTATGTGTTACAACTATCTTTATTGCATATTCCTGTAGGTGGAAAGGGAACGAAATTACCACATATATCATCTTCATCTTTTGAAAGTTTAACAGGCTTGATGGCCAAATTACGTGCAGAAATAGTATGAAATATTGTTCCTCCATCATTTAAGCGGCTAGAAATTAAAGCATTGATCCTTTTACAGAACTCTGCCCTATACTTCTCTACATTAATTTCTGCTTCAGAGTCTGAATAAATACTATTAACTTTATAACTTAAATTTTTTCCAAAATTTCGTGTGAAGAATTGTCCAGTATTTCCTTGGAAAAATGCACTATTTTCAGGGATTGTATGGATGTGTTTTTGCATTATCGAATCCCTCCCATTTTTTCAAGCAAAGATTCTTCTTTTGGTTTTATCGTTAATATTAAGTTTCTTTGGATTCCTCTCATTCCTGTTTGATTAAAGAAGTACGGACGTTCAGAATTATTAAGAATATTTGGGAAAAAATCTTTATCTCCACCTTTTATATGAGTTAAATACGTAATTCTATCTTCAACTTCTTTACTTACATCAATATCTAACGCATTTTTTCCATAGATAGAGGTAATAAAATTAATAAGTGATTTCTTGTCATCCTGGGTGATTTTTTCAATATCTTTTTTGTAAATCATTAACATACCTTTTTTGTTAGAAAGATAATTGATAATTCCTGCGCAAAAAAGGGAATTTACTGTTTGGTACATCCCAAGTTTTGCATATCTATTAAGAGGAACTGGCCTAACTTCGTGATCTAGAGAGTCATGATATCGATCGAAATTACGATAGAAACTACTATCCCTTATGCGATTTGGGTAAAACCACAGAAGTACAATACCTAAATACTTTCTACCTACTCTCGAAAGTGCTTGGATGTATTCAGAAGTTGAATAGGGAAGTCCTTGAAATATCATAAAATTCCATTCTTCCAAATCTACGCCATGAGAAACAACTGATGTTGCATAGACAGGCCTAAAAATTAAACAATTATTGTCTACAAAAGTAGAATTATAAGATTCCACAGCTTTATGTACAGCATTTATTATCATTTTTAAAGTATTGAGGTCGTCATCACCCGTAAGAGTTTGTCCTTTCATATCAGATTTATGTGTAAAGGTTAAAGCGTCACCAATAACTGTTTCATCCAGTCTGCTCATCTCATATGCATCTTGTTTTTTTACATGATAAGTCAAGGGCGAAATATATTTTGTCAAAAGATCTTGCGCATCAGAAACATTTGACAAATTATACTTTTTGCAGAATTCAGAAGGATGATTGTTCAGTTCACTTTGAGCATCAACTATGAATTCACCATAATGAAGAAGAGATATTAATGAAGCATAATGGTTGTCTCTTAAGTTCGGCTTCATTCCAAAAATGATCCTCTTATGTCCCTCAAGTCTTTCAAAAAAAAAGTCATTTATACTTCCGATACCTTCAGGGCAACGACCTGGAATTACAAAATATTTGTTTTTATTATATAATTCTCGTATCTGTTTTCCAGTGCCATTCAAAGTAGCACTCATCGAAATATGTTTCAATGGTCTTCCAGAAGTCTCTTTTACAAATTCATCTATTAGTCCTTCAAAATGAGCAGCTATTGTTCCAAATCCTTCACTTAACAAGTGCATCTCATCTTGGATTGAAAGTCTAGGTCCCGTTGATCCAGAAAAGTTATTTCCAACTTCGGTACATTTAAAACATTCACTCTTGTCCTCTTCACATTTATCCCCTGAAGGTATGAACCCATGACCATGAGGACAAAAACTACCTCTTCCACCCAAAAGATTTCTGGCTCTCCGCTGAGTTGCAAGACCCGCCCACTTATCTACAGTGGAAACAATCACGCTTGGCTGCCATCTATATATTTCCCGATCACTTAGGTATATATAAAATACACTACTGCACTTTTCACATTTATGAAGAAGTCTTCTATGCTCATGATCATCTTCTAGTCTGATAGTGCCTTTGGAAGTTGAAGAACATAGTGGACACTGTAAAATAATTGGAGATTCTGGAGGTGGAGAAAGTAGTTTGTTATCATTGTCTTCATATATTCTTTGCCTGTTTATCTTATAGTACTGAGGGAAAGTTCGGTCTTTACTTCCCACGTAATATCCAAGAGAAAAAGGTTCCCCATTATACTTACTTTCATATTTTTTGCGAACATTTTCAGCATGTATTATTACACTGGAAATTCTTTCTAACTGCTGGATAGAAAGCATCCTTAAAGGAAACTTAACAATAGCACTTACACCATTTTCTTTACCACAAGCTCTCTCATAGAATACTGTGAACGTTATGAGCGCAAAATATGCTTCAGATTTCCCACCACCTGTATCGACATGTAGAACATCGGCCTCATCGAGACGTTCTTCTTTTACGATAGATTTTATCGTTGATAACAAAAAAGCAAGCTGGAATAATCTCCATCCAGCATTAGGACTAGGCACTGATAAGTGTAAATAATTATTATAAAATGTTTCATTTGTTCTCAAGAAACATTCTAGAACAAGTGAATCATTCTTGATAAGCTCGACTCCCTCTTTTACTCTGACAACAAGTTTTTTGAAGTGTCCTACCAGACTTTCTCTTTCTTCCCAGGTTTGTTGTCTGTTTCTAATTCTAGGTTGATATTCTTCGCTTGAATCATTTGCTTGGAGATTACTTTCATATATTATTTCATATTTTTTCATTTCACTTATAAAATCTTCCAGAGAATTAACTGCTGACTCAGAATACATTAAATTCTTAAAACTTAGATCCAAGCCAGGAATTTTTATTCTTGGTCTTATGTTTGATTGTGCAAATTCTCCAATATGTTTAGTATGAATCCTATCGTGACTTTCATCTAATTCAGCTTGACAATTCAGAGTCCTAAGGTCATAAAAATATTTTTGATAATAGCCTTCATATGGATATTCATTGACAAATTTTTCGGTTTTTAGACCATTTAAGCTGATTTCCAAATTACAATTAAAAAGAGTTGTCTCTATAGAGCCTTGATTTTTAGGCTCTAAAGTTTCATTTTCATAATTAAACGTAATTAATGTGTGGATATCATCGTATTTTTTTAAAGAAAGCTGTACTTTAGCTATCCACAGTTTTTCGGATATTTTCTTTGCTGTGAGGCTATCCTTGTTCACTTCATTTATTACATGAGAAAAATCTAAGTAGTAAGAATCTTCCCTTGTAATATCTACTTTTAATTTATTTGAGTACGTCAGCCTTTTCCAGTCAGTCGATTTATCTTCCTTAACACTATTTTCATCGTTTTCGCTTTCTATCTCTACCATCTTATTGGTTACATCTTTCTTTTTCGTCGGATAGAAAACGTAGCCTGAGGCATCTACTGTTATTTCATGTGGATTTTTGAGTCTTTCATTATTTACTAAAATCCCAACGCTCATACGTGAAGCTCTCATTGAAGCAGCTTTTTCCTCATCAGTATCAGTTAATTTACTATCATTATCCATAATACGACGAGATGCAAGAGTTCCGATGAGATAAGTCCTTGAAGGCTTCTTGTCAATAATTTCATCTCTCTCATGCGACCCTGTAACTCTTGATACTATATACTTAGCTAAATCTGTTGCAAACAATTCGTTTGATTTACTATTAAACATAAATTCCCAACGCTAACAATTATTAATTAGGATAAGAGTTCAATATTTAAAGTTAGAAATTTCAATCTATAAGTATTTTTTTATATATAACAAAAGCTTTGAACAATATATATTTAATATGTTTATAAATAGTAAGAATATAAAATTGATAAGAGTTCAATAAATATTATAAAGAATAAATATTTAAAGAAATATCATAGAAATAGACATCGTTGAATTCTTTGTTAAGGAGTAAACTCAACCTGTAATTCTGCCTATAAGAAATCTAATTCTTACCGTTTGTATCATTTTTACGGAGTGTAATCGGAGGGGGTGGAAAAAGTAAAAAATAGAGTTTTTAATGCCCCTTTGAACTGAGTAATCCTTTGAACTAAGTAATATTGCTCGTTCATAAGTTAGTCATTTAAAAGAACAGAGCGAGTGAAAAGGACCTCGTGCTCCCGAAGCGAAACTCGGTATATCATGCAACAATCTCGTCAAAACTCAATTCTCCGGCAGCTATTGGGTGGAGAAGCAGCTTGGACTCATGGAACTTTTTCATGACTACATCTATTTTTCTTGAAACTTCTGGGGTGTAATATGCTTCCCCGCAGTTTTCACAGACATAGGCGGAAACGTCTTTAATGGCAATAATCTGTTCTCCAACTTTTGCCACAAACTCAGTTTTACCTTCGATTAGTTTGCCTTTACAAAAACTGCATCTATCAGGTTTCATTTTTAATCTCTCCTAAGTACGTGGTCTATCCATTTATCGTTTTCCGGAATATATACAGTGATTATTCTCAAATGGTCTTCACACTCAGCTACTACAACATGGCAAGGTCTACCTTCAGTATACCCAAAAAACAAAGCTGAAGGACACGGTTCATCTTCAGGGTAGTCTTCAATCATTTGCCCATTAATTATAACCTCTATTATATTTTCAGTTGAGATGTTCCTTTGAAACATACGGTTTCTGGCATGGTTAGAGATGAGAAAGGAATCTTCCGTAAGAAAATATTTCAATTGATCATAGTTAACACTCATATCCACCCGATCCTTAAAACTAAAAATAAACCTGACAAAAAATTGAATTCAATAACTCACTAATATATGTATAAAACTTCAATTTCTAAGTTTTGTTTCTTTTGCGTTCCCATCCTCAAGTTCTATAGCTGACTTAGAGGGTCCCCAAATAGCAAGAATCGGCTCTTATCTTCTACTGTTCTATCGCCCTATCTGTTCAGCCGGAAGCATGACAACAGGGCAGAGAGCGGTTATGACCGATTTGTTTATATAGGGAAATGATATGTATAGTGAGCCATTAACTAGTTAGAAGCCGCTAATTTCTGAGA
>CAZLNG010000062.1:0-5932 GCA_964560735.1 uncultured Methanosarcinales archaeon
TTCAGTGTCAGGTGTAGTTGCTGTATAACTTGTAGAGTTATTCCATACAACGTTTTCTGCAGCATCTTTTGCCGACACATTAACCGAATGAGTTCCAGAAACAGCTGTTATTGTCCCTTCCCAGAGATCTCCACTCAAATGAGTCAGTGAAGAACCAGAAGCTTCAACCGAGGTCACTGCAACGTTATCGGTAGCGTTTACATTCACCCTGATAAGGTCGCCTGTATTCGGAGTTGTATCATTCAAGGTAACCGAGTTGATCACAGGATTTTCAGTGTCAGGTGTAGTTGCTGTATAACTTGTAGAGTTATTCCAGACAACGTTTTCTGCAGCATCTTTTGCCGACACGTTAACTGAGTGAGTTCCAGAAACAGCTGTTATTGTCCCTTCCCAGAGATCTCCACTCAAATGAGTCAGTGAAGAACCAGAAGCTTCAACCGAGGTCACTGCAACGTTATCGGTAGCGTTTACATTCACCCTGATAAGGTCGCCTGTATTCGGAGTTGTATCATTCAAGGTAACCGAGTTGATCACAGGATTTTCAGTGTCAGGTGTAATGGTGTATGCTTTTATGCAGAAGTTTATCTCATCAGATGAAGCACTTTTGTCTGTCCAGGCTATCCCGTTGGGACTAAGGTAACTTTCTCCCGGGTTAGAATTTGCTTTGCTTGTATAACCAGATTGTATACATTCCACAGGGAAATAAATCTGATATTCCGAACTGATCTTCACAACAACTGAGAACTTCTGTCCTGTATCTAGAGGTACAAACTGTTCGAGTGAAACTGTATGGTACCCTGGTAATTCGAAGTTACCGCTGGTATTGGAAACTAAAGTACCGTCAACTGGAACGGATGATGGATCACGGTATATATAGACTTCATAGTCGACATCAGGCAATGGTGTATAAAATCCGATAGCCTTAAGTTCCTCTTTTGACTTGGCCGTAAAGATATTTGAAGCCCAGACAGAATTTGAATTGGAATATCCCCAACTAGTTACCCATCCAAGGGGATCATATTGATAAATATTCTCGTAGTTATTTGGGCTTTCGGCTGTGTACATGAATAGAGAAGATTTAGTACTATTTTTCATACCGAGGTTTGCATCGTAATACGAAATGTAAAAATACCCGGATCCGTTAATTCCACTACCTGTACCCCAGCTGTTTTTACAGATAAAGGCTCCGTCTCCCGGCGGAGTGGAAGTAAACTCATATCTGCTGAAACTGTCATTCCAGCCGACAATACATATGACATGGCCGTTAGCACCGCTCGAAGAAAGTACTGGATTATAGTAAGTCACATAATCATAACCATCTTTAGAGCCAAAACAATTCCAATCTACAACAAAAGCTGCATCGATTCCTGCTTTTTCCTTGATCATTTTCTTGATTAAACCGTTATCTGTGGCGTTAATACGCGGCGGCAAAACAAGTACTTCATGAACATGCTTTTGTATCTGTTTGTTAGTTGGGGATACTCCAGAGGTAGGATTATAAGGATCGTCTGGTTCAAGTATGGGTCCGGTCCATCTTGTAAGGTATGCCGTTGACATTCTTGAGTTTCCTCCGGCATCGTGAGCTCTGTCAAATCCTTCTGAATAATTTTCTGAAAGAAGATTTTTCATATTATTTTCTGAAAAGTCCCATTGAAGTGAATCAACCGGGATCAAATACGATTCAAGTGAAGCAAGTGCACCATGAGCCCAGCAGGAACCTGCGGAGCCCTGATCTTTTACAGGAGTCACTCTTCCTTCATCCACAAGACTAAAGTATGACTCCGTTGGATACTCTCCGGCTGACTGAGTATCCGGAGTCGACTGGGAATAATTTGGACTCGACTCAGAATCTGGACTATAGCTATAATTATCAGGCCAGTAAACAGAAGTCGGTGAGGGGATAATTCCTAAAGTTATCAAATTGCCCTCTTCATCGTAATAGTAAGATTTCCAGTTTTCGGGATGAAGAAGATAATCCCGAAAATCAGGATCTAATGGGGTAATCTGGAAACTCAGGTTTATAGTTACCGGATTCCCATCTGCGTCGTAATATAAAGAAGTCAAGTTTTCTGAATTTGAGTCTGAACCACCTGCACATGCAGGGTATAACATCATGGTTAAGAGCGCAAAAAAAATACATCCTCTTGAAATGGAGCTCGATAATTTCTTATTTATGGATCTTTGAAAGTACAAAATATTTAACCCCCATTGGGTATAGATAAAAAAATCGAGAAGTTTACTTTAGACCTTTTTTGATTGTGTGATTAGATACTATCGCAAACTTTAGTTATAAATTCCAAATATTCGGGTATTTTATCTCAGATAACCCTATCAGGAAAAATTACTTACTCAAAATTGGTCTAGATATAGAATTCTATTTTAAGAAATCTTTCTACTTATGAAAGATTTAAAGAATCAAAGATTTGTAAAACCTTATTTCACTAAACGCTGAGTGCTTGACTACATAGCTAACAGCCTCCAAATGGAAGAAAGTTGTTACAGATATTTACTACTGCCATGAACAATAGATATTTTTTTACAAAGTAAAAGAGAACTACTATATATTTATACCTTCGCTATTTTTATACGAATTACAAAATACATAAAGAGCCTATCCCAAAAATCAAAATTGGTTACCTTAATCTCTAATTTTAAACGATCAATCGAGTTTCTTATCATGGAAATAATTCTGAAACTTTACTGGTTTAAGAAGGAACTTGGTTTTGGGATGAGCTCAAAAATTAAGTTGTTACAGTATCGAATTTTTTTGTAAAGTCATGACTCTAAAAAAGTGGGTAGAAAATGAAGACTTAAATCTATTTCATCTACAGTATACAAAAACTAATTTTGAATTTACAGAAAATTCTGACACTGCTTAAAATTTTCTATATTAACTCATCTTTTTCCTTTCTTTAGGTTTGTATGTGGAAATAGCATGTAAATTCTGAAAAATGACCATTTCGGCTTCCTGAAATCAAAATGCATTTGAGTAAATCGTCAAAATTAGAAATCGCATGGATCATTTCTTTACATTTCTGCTATGAATTGTGTAAAAGCCGGCTGCTTCGCACCCGGTGAGAGCCTGGGGTTAAAAAAAGTGAAAATAAAAAAAGATGCCGAAAAATTAGATAAAATAAAAAGAGGCGAATTATTTGGAGATTAAGATCAAGTAAGACTATTGTCTTTTTCGTGCTCCATCAGGTCAGTAAGTCTTCAATTCCTGCCTCTGTTACAATATATATTGCTGCAGCTTCTTCTTCTGTTGTCAGGTAGCGGTCAATTTCCGGATACTCCCCCGCCCTGTAACACGGACTGTACTGGAACATGAGGTTGAACCTGATTTGCGGGATATTTTTTGCGACCCACTCGGCAATAGGTCTTGTACAGCACTCGATGTGGCCAGGGAGGACAAGGTGGCGAAGGACAATTTCTGTGGTTTTGTAGGCGAATTCGAAGTTGGGCTGCACGACTTCAAGGTAATTTTTAATTTTTGAAAATTTACGGGCGCATTCATCGTTTCCGTATTTGAAGTCTCCAAGGTAGACGTCCACTACTCCCTCCAGAAGTTCTGCACTTTCAGGGGAGTAGTACATATTTGAGTTCCAGATCACAGGCGTGTTTACATGAATTTCCCTGATTATTTTCAGGATAGTATGCACATGGGGAGTGGGGGTTACAAAATTTACGTTTTTGGCTCCATGCATTCTCCTGAGGTCAATCAGCTTTGCAAGTTTTCGCGGCTCGATTCTGGTTCCTGTTTCGGGGGCGGTTGAAATCTCCCAGTTCTGACAGTAAACGCAGGCAAAGGTACAGCCTGTAAAAAAGATGGTGTGAGAAGGCACAAGTTCGGGTTCTTCTCCCATATGCAGAAATTCGGAAGAGTAATTTGAAGAATCAGTCAGCCTGCAAAAACCCTTTTCGCCTGCTTTCCGGTTGACTCCGCAGCGCCACCCGCAGCAGTTGCATTCCTCTATCATCCTGTCTGCAATTGCAACCTTAAGGTCGAGAAGGGATGGGCTAGCTTTCGGGATTTCCAGAAACGTTTCGGTAAACATAACCAGCCTGTCAGCCGCATCCTTATAGGCAAGGGCCTCCATAGCTTCGATTTCAAGCTTTTCATGAAGTTTTCGGTATTCTTCCATGCCTCTTTTATGAATCTCCCTGAGCTCTTCAAGCGGCAGATCTGGATCAAAGCTTATAGGAATTCTTTCTGAGATCTTAAAAAGGGCAGGCATTTCATCTCTCTGCACCTTGAGATAACGTTTCAGGTATTTCGGGGCTCCCATGTTGGAATATTCTCCTTATTAGAATATCCACTGCATGGGTTAAAGTTCTTATTATTTACATCTTATAATTTATTTATCTGTCTTACGATTCGAAAATTTTACCTGAGGAATTACAGGCCTTTTCAGCAAGGTTATAAGAGAAAGAAGCTTTTAATTCATTTCAATTACTATCTTCACTGTAACTCCCTAAAATTCACATAAAAAGGTTGTAGAACAAAAATGGAATGGATCTTTCTTTTCATCGCTGGTCTTTTCGAGGCAGCCTGGGCGATATCACTGAAATATACTGAAGGTTTCACGAGGCTTTATCCCAGCATCTTTACGGGCGCCTGCATGGTACTTAGCTTTTATTTACTGTCCCAGGCTCTGAAGACTCTGCCGGTAGGGACTGGCTATGCAGTCTGGACCGGAATAGGAATTATCGGAACTACTGTCCTGGGTATCTTGCTCTTTAACGAGCCCATGGATTTCGGCAGGCTTGTCTGCATTTTCCTGATTTTTTCAGGGATAATAGGGCTCAAGCTGATTTCTCCATAAAACCATTCAAATTTTCATAATCTTTTCTCCTTTTTCTCCTTCTTCCTCCTTCTTCCTCCTTCTTTTTCTCCTTTTTTCTCCTTCTTTTTCTTTTGTTTCTCCTTCTCTTCAGGGTTTTTGCCATTTCCTTATAAGATTGCTTTTCCCTGCAGTTCGGATAGCTAAAATTAAAAGCTTGCAGGACTATTTATCATGGGATTTATCCGGGGGTTTACTCTGCCCTGTGCATCCAGGCAGCACCTGCGGGAAAATTTTTTGGGGGAATTTTCTGGCTATCTTTGATACTTCGACAATCAGTCTCTGGGATTTGATGTCTTTTTTACTCGTACTTTTTTTTCTGTTTGCAATAATCTATCCTCAGTCACAGCTCAAAAAAATCCGAATGCAGCGCATGGCAAAATTGAAAGCTATGGAAAAAAGACACGGCTGCAAAATCCTCACGATGATTCACAGGCGGGAGGCAGTTTCATTTTTCGGGCTGCCTGCTTACCAGTTCATAGATGAGGAGGATGCCGAACAGGTCGTACGCTGGATAAGGCAGTACAGAGAGTACCCTCTTGAGTTAATTCTGCACACTCCGGGCGGACAGCTTCATGCCAGCATCCAGATTGCCCGCGCCCTCAGGAAACACCCCAAAAACACCAGAGTTATTGTCCCTCACTATTCAATGTCAGGAGGTACGATCATTGCCCTTGCTGCAAACGAAATCGTGATGGACAAAGATGCAGTTATCGGCCCAATTGATCCCCAGGTAGGAGATTTTCTGCGCGGGACTTATCCTGCCCCTTCCTGGATCTATGCTGCTGAAGCAAAAAAAGAAAAAGCAGACGATACCACTCTTGTCATGAGCGACATCTCAAGAAAAGCCCTCAAACTCACCCGAGATGTTGCAAAAGAACTCCTTGAAGGAAAAATACAGCCCGGCCCTGATGGGGAAAGCAGGCTTGACGAAGTCGTAGAAAAACTGGTCAGCGGCGAAATGATCCACAGCACTCCTCTCTCCGCCAGCGAGGCAAAAAATCTGGGGCTTTCCGTAAATACGGATTTTCCTGAGGACGTACATGCCTTCATGAAACTCTTCAGGCCTGTAAAAAAGAGCGTGGAATATG
>CAZLNG010000062.1:6032-22472 GCA_964560735.1 uncultured Methanosarcinales archaeon
TGGAATGAGATATGTGGAATGAGATATGTGGAATGAGATATGTGGAATGAGATATGTGGAATGAGATATAGTTAAAGAATTTCTACATCGTTAGAAATAACCCAAAGCCTTGAGTAATGACCCGCAAGAAAAAAGAAACTCAAAACCTGTTTAAATTAAATATTAAACTCCATTTTTTCTAGTTTCTCAATTTTCCTTTATTATCTTCCTGGCACATGTACCCTTTTTTGGCTTTATCTGGATATGAAAATGATAAAGGAAGTATCGGGTTAAAAAATAGTTATTGGCTTGAAATTTTTTGTATCAAAATACGTTTTGATTGAAACAAATTATTTGTATGATTATTTTAAAATATAATTCAATTATATTATATTATGAGTCGCGGACAAAACTAGAGTCAGACCAATAAAATTTGCCTGGAGTTGCTGACCTCTCTTTGAATTATGTACTTGGGGAGATAATAATTCGAAGAAGCTTTATTGGGGGATACAGCTGAGGTAGCACTCCTGGCTTCTCCTTACTGCTTATCAGCAAGAAATCTCCGAGAAATCTCTATTAAATCTCTATTATTAGTGAAAAATCGTTACTAAGCTGATCTACGAAGCTAATCTTTTTTGATGTTTCTCTATTTGCTGTTATTGAGCAGTACTAACACAATTATTGTTAACCCTGCTGGCTGTCTGGAAGTTACAGGTACTCCCTTTCCGCTGTCTTCCAGGCAGGTTCCCTGGATCCACTCGCTCTTTGAGAACGCAGGCGCAGTGGCTTCAGCTATAGAAGCTGGCCTGAAATCCCTGAAAAGAGAAAGATATCAAGGTAATAGGAAGGCGAAGGCAAAGAAATCAAGAAGATTCAGGTCAGGGCAGACCGGAAATAAAATAATATGGGTTCAGTAAAGCAACAGCAGTTACTTAATTATAAACTGCATTCTCTTCAATCCACATTTTCACTAATTCAACTTTAAATCTATAGGAATTACCATCTTTTTCAATAATATCTCTTCTTAAGAGAGAATCAATTTCCTTTTTATTTCCTTCTTTGTAACTGTTTTCCATTATCTGGTGAAGGAGCTCTCTTTCGCTATCTGTACATTCTATGTTCCAGATATAATCAAAATAAGCATTAGCAGATGACAATACTTTTTCTCCCGCTAAGTTTACATCCTCGAAAGAAGCCTCTTTACGGCACTGCGAATTCAAGCAGTTTACAAGTTCAAAACAAACTGCTTGAGTTAAGTAAGGTTGGCAATTCGTTAAGTTCATTATTTGAGTTACAGTCTCTCCATGTTGCCCACCTTCATAATTTAAAGTAAAATCATCAATTGGATTTGTAATTAAAATTCTTGCATCATCTTTTGATAAATAACCTATTTCGATCATTTTAGTGTTTATGAGGTAGTCAGACCAACCTAATTGTAGTTCTCTTAACTCGTTGCTTCCAGATATTAATATCACAAAATATTTACGATGCTGAATAATATTTCTCAGTTGATCAAGTACATCTTTAGTAAGAGAGCCCTTTATTATACGCTCTTCAATCTTTTCGTATTCATCAAAGCAAATTAGTACTAATTTGCTTTCTTTTTCAAGCAATCCCTCCATATCGTCTAACCAACCACTTAAAGTTGTAAATGGGTTATTTTGAAAAGAACCAAGAGATGGATACTCAGAAGGAAATCCTCTGTCATTTAGTGAATCACAAATTACCTTTGACAAATGGTAGCAAAATGACGATTGGCTTTCTCCGTATTTTGGATCTTGAAAATCAATATAGACAGAAATATATTGTTTTTCTAATAACTTGGGAAGATTTATCAGAACTGATGACTTTCCAACTCGTCTTCTTCCATATAAGAATAATGAGGGTTTTTGAGAAATATTAGATGTCAGATTTGATTTAATTAAATCAACAACATCCTTTCTGCCTACAAATAATCTTGAAGAATCATCAACTTTAACCGGATTTCCAAAAATGTAAGGATTTTGAATTTCTTCAAAGTTATCCACATTGCTTTTTGTAAACTGCTTTTTTTCTTCTTCAACTATCTGTAACCATGTTTCAGCAAGAGAAAGGAACTTGACACCTACGGGTCCCTTCGTAGCAATTAAACTTTTCTTTAAATCAATAATATCACTTTCGACATTATTTAAATTCTTAAGTTTATTGAAATCACTTGAGGAGTTAATATAATTCTTGGCGTCTATGGATAAATCTTCTACAACTCTCAAAGTTTTACTGAATTCTTTCGGCAAAAAACTTTCAAAAGATGACAGAAATGAAAGATTTCCTGAAGCGTCAGATATAGCTTTTATTGATTCTAACTTACTCAGATCCTTAATTGTTATCTCTAGGAGAGCATTAAAAGCTGCTTTTCTTTGTGTAGGTCGTTTAGTAGATACGAATTCAGTTTCTGCTATTCCCTGATCCCTATTTGCTTCAGTCAGCATTACTAAGAAATTTGTTAAAAAAGGAAGAGGGTAAATAATTATCTCATCCCAATATATAGGCGATTTTTTGAATAATTTAGAAAGATTTTTATTAGATAATTTTGCACGGAAATACTGTATTAGGTGTGGGAGCACATAGAATACTCTAGAATAAAACACAAAAAAACTAATGCTTCCAGCAATGCCTCCAGCAATGCCTCCATCAATGCCTAAAGCAATGCCTCCAGCAATGCCGAAAACAATGCCTACACCAATGCCTAAAGCAATGCCTCCATCAATGCCTCCATCAATGCCTCTATCAATGCCTGCAGCAATGCCTGCAGCAATGCCTACAGCAATGCCGAAAGCAATTCCTACAGCAATGCCTCCAGCAATGCCTGCAGCAATGCCTAAAGTAATGCCTTGAGCAATGCCTCCAGCAATGCCTGCAGCAATGCCGAAAGCAATGCCTCCAGCAATGCCTGCAGCAATGCCTACAGCAATGCCGAAAGCAATGCTGAAAGCAATACTTAAAAGGTCTGTCCAGTTAAAAGGAACTTTTAAAAAATAAAAGATTATAAATTTAGCAGTTAAAACAATAAGGATAGAAATAATGTAGGAGTAAAGAGATAATTTTAAAAGTAGCTTCAGTTTGCTTTTTTTGTCCAGATTATTTGTATAATCTGCAAATGTAATGGGCTTAAATATGCACTGATATATCTGGAACAAGGAGGTTTTTATCTCTTTCATCACTTGAATTTCACAACCTATAAAATTATTTAAGAAGCCCTATGACAGAATCTACTTTTCCCAAGAGATAAGTTCCAGTCTTTTCACTAAATTTTCTAAAATCTCTTTTCCTTCGTACTGATTTATCATCATAAAAGTTAATATCATTTTCAATTTTTCTTCTTAATTTCTCCCTATCCCATTTTTTCCCCTGATTTTCAAAAACATATTCGCAGGCTATTCTCAAATGAAGGGGGTTACTTCCAGCAGTCTCTTTAATCAGCTTGATCTCTTGTGAGTTGAAATTAACACCTTTTCTACTTGCGGATAAAAAATCAGTAATTTCATCAGGTTTGAGGCCAAAAAGCTGTGATTCGTAAAATATGGAATAAAATGTTGAATTAAGTTTACTTTTGCTACATAAATCTCTTAACGAGTGAAAAGACGCAGTAACATAAGCTATGTGCCCTTGATACCCAAGGGTTCTCAAAGTCTCCAGAAAATCTTCATTAAATTCGTAAGGTTTCTTAATAATATGATCGAATTCATCAACCAAAAGCACAGGTCTACATTTTTTGCTCAATTCTTTAATAGATTCTGAAAATGCAATCAAGTTTTTATTATAGTCATTGTTTTCGATAATAACTTCAGGATCACATTCAAACTCTAGTAAAACGTTTTTTAGAAAATAGTAAGAAGTATGATAACTTGAATCTCTCAAATCAATATATGCACTTTTATACTCATTTCCTAATTCTTTAGGAATATTATAAAGTACATTATAGAGCAAAGAAGATTTTCCTGTTTTCCTTTCTCCATAAATGGAAGTACTTTGAAGTCCTTGAAGCCTTGTAAAAATTGTCCTTAGTTCATCCTTTCTACCAAAAAATTCAGCTGGATTTTTTATAACGGTTCTTTCGGTGAAAGGATTATATCTTACAAGGTCTGTCATACAAAGATTGTACTTAAGTTGTTATTATTAAGCTTTTTGAAAAAAATCGAATGTTTTCTCGTTTATGTTTTAACTTTAACGATCGTAGAAGGTCACATTTTCTTATCCACTTATTATTTCACTTTTTTAACCATTGCATCTTCTTCACTCAGCCCTGTCCAGATTACTTTATATCCCAGGTGCTCAAGGACAGGATAATAGAGGCTTCGGTCAAGCCCAAAGCTCTCAAAGGCTTTTACTGCATCCCGATATGTTCTGACAGCTCCGGGTTTTTCAAGTTCAAGATTTATTCTTTCAAGCAGTTGCCTGTGAAGCAGGTAGTTTTCAAGGAGCACATAAGTCCTGGGTTCTGGAAATTTTGCAAGCCTGTCTGTAATTTCCTTTTTTAAGGCATCAAGCAGGACACCTTTTTCGGCTGCGATTTCTGCAAGGCTTATCAGTTCTCCGGAAAGAGGAATTTCGGTTTCCTGAAGTGTTGACTTATCCTCTGTAAGCTGTTTTTCTTCATATTTTCGAAGAATTTTCATTATTTCGTTTGCAGGAATTTTTTTGTCAAAGAAGATAACTTCCTGGGCGGGGAAGTCCTTTTCAGAGCACTTCAGTTTTCTGTCAATCAGGAGAATAAGAGGCTCTTTTACCTCCCTGAGTTTCTCAACTTTCTTCTCAAGATATTCCGGAGTCCAGAAACCTACAATTTCCAGATACACCTTCATGCTGGCTCTCTGAAGAACAAAATCCGGAACAAAAGCATATCTTCCCGCTTTAAGAATTGTAGGTTCCCTTTTTATCTTCCAGCTCCCTAAACTCAGGCTGCCAAAAGTCTTCTCAAGCGTACTATCATAGATTGCTTCTTCAGAATCTGTTTCCTGAATGTCTATTCCCTGAATTTCGGTTTCCCCTTCTGCAAATCTGATTTCAGCTTTTTCCTCAATTTCAGCTTCTTTTCCTATTTCGTTTTCTTTTCCTGCTTTTTCTACAACTTCTTCTGTTCCTGTTCCAGCTTTCCTTCCGGCTCTGTATCCTTCTTTTGCTTCTTCAAGCTGAAGGCCTGAAAAGAGGGTTTCTGAGTACCGGATTGCTGCCAGTGAGGGTTTGAAAGCCTCTTCAGAGTCGTCAAGAGTAAATTCGAGAATGCGTTTTCCCTGAAAACCTTTGTGGAGAATACCTGCCTTCAATCTCCAGCCTTTTGATCGAAGGAGCACAGGGAAGAGTTTTGCAAAGGAGTTTCCGTACCTCTCCGACATCCGGAAAAGGGAAGCTGGCCCGTCAAGATGGAGGTGAACGCCTTTACCAGATTTTCCGTCTGTCCTGCTCTTTTCTACTGCTCTTCTCTTTTCAACCGCTTCTCTCCCCACATCTGTTTCCTTTTTGCCTGTCGGCTCTTCATGGCCTGCCGGCTCTTCAGTGTCTTCAAGGGAGTACATAAGTCCTGAACGAAGGATCTTCCAGAGTATCTTCTGAAAATCCCCCCTTATCCAGATATCCAGGTCAACTGCTCGGAAAAGCAGGGTCTGGGTCAGGGAAATATTATACTGTTTAAGAAGTTCTGCCGGTGAAAGGGGAAGGAAACTTTTCAAAATCTGGTTTTCCTCAAGGTCAGCCCAGAGAGCCTTTTCAAGTTCCTGTACAGAAATTGAAAGCCTATCTGCTGCCTTTTGAAGAACCTCCTGTTTTTCGGCAGGGGAGAGAGCCATTCCTCCGCACATTTGAAAGACTGTTTCCCTGGCAAAAGAAGGGTCAACAGCTGCATCTGTTTCGATTACAGCCCGCCTCCCAAGCAGCTGAGAGAGTCCCCTTATGAAGCGGTAGTTCATCTCTTCATAGCCTTCAAGTTCAGCCAGAAGGTCTCCATAGGTTTTTCCGACATGCTGCTCGAAAGTTTCGATAAGGAGCCTTGCAAGTTCCAGATTATCAGAGTCAAGGGATGCATATTCAGGCTTTATCTTTCCTCTGGAAATGCGGGTTACAAGCAGGTCAGATGTGAGCAGAAGAGTCACCTCCTTGACTATTGGAATTTAGATCATCTTTTTTTAGATCATCTTTTGCCTGAGTTTCTTTTCTTGCAGGCTTTTTTCGGGGAGAAACAGCTTCCTTTCTTCTCTTTGCAGTACCGATCTCGGTTGTCTCTTCGGCGATGATTTCGTAAAGCACGGCTTCTTTTCCTTCTTTTTTCCTGAGGATCCTTCCGAGACGCTGGACATATGCCCTCTTGCTGCCAGTCCCGCTAGCTATAATCCCTATATTTGCTTCAGGGACATCTATTCCCTCGTCAAGCACTTTTGAGGTTACCACAGCCCTGTAAGTTCCTGTCCTGAATTTCTCAAGGATGGAACTCCTCTCTTTTGCAGGAGTCCTGTACGTAATTGCAGGGATGAGAAACTCCCTGGAAATCCTGTGGACAAGGCTGTTGTGTTCCGTGAAAATGAAGATCCTGTCTTTTTTATGGGTTTCGAGAATCTCTTTTAATTTTTCAAGTTTAGAATCACTGTTAAAAGCAAGATCTCTTGCAGCGTTCCTTGCAAGTAGGGCTTTTCTAGCTTCGGGATCCCTCCCGCTTTTCATAACCAGCTTCCGGAAGTCCTGAGGACCTTTCATTATCATTCCGGTTTTCCTGAGATAAGAAAGAAACACGGAATAGTGTTTTTCATATTCTTTCCGTTCCTCATCCGTGAGTGCAGCGGTTATTCTCTGGATCCTGTAAGGAGCAAGGTGTCCGCCTGCAAGCTCTGAAACCTGCTTTTCGTAAACCTTTCCCCCGACAAGCCTGTTCAATTCCGAATGTAGCTCATCTTCCCTTTCATATGTTGCTGTCAGCCCAAGCCTGTAAGGTGCTGCGGAAAACTCGGCAATGCTTCTATACCCGGCTGCAGGCAGGTGGTGCACTTCGTCAAAAACAAGAAGGCCGAACCTGTTCCCCAGAGTTTCGGCGTGAATATAAGCAGAATCATAGGTAGAAACCGTTATTAGGAGGATCCTCTTTTCTCCACCCCCAAGCTTTCCGATTTCCATTGAAAAGGCTTCTTCAAGCTGTATTTTCCACTGTTCAAGCAAATCGAGGGTCGGGACAACCACAAGAGAAGGGGTATTGCACCCGGTAATTGCCCGGATTCCAACAAGAGTCTTTCCGCTTCCTGTTGGCAGAACAAGCACTCCCTGTTTCTCATTCTCCCCCCAGGCTATGAGAGCTTCTGCCTGATAATCCCTGAGCTTGAGTTTATGTCCTGAAGCTTCGTATGCTGCTGCAAGATCCGGACATGGGAGGAGGTCAAGAACCTCATCTTCAAACTCGATTTTGGAATTTTTCAGATAGTTTACTATTTCTCTGTAATACATGGCAAGAGCTCTGAAATTTCCACTCCTCTCATCCCAGACTGCATTGGGAACTCTTACATTGCCCTGTATAAGCAGAGTTCCCTGCTTGAAGCTGATTTTGATCATTGTTTACTAAAAGTCTGGACATTATATATAATGGTTATATAATGGTTCAGTAGCCCGAGTTGCGCCTCGGGAGTACGCGGTCCTTTTCGCTCGCTGCGCTCTCTCAAGAGGACTTATTTTTGGTGAAGTTTCATGACTTAATTTTTGTCTTTTGGCAGCAATTCTTTCTGATTTAGTGGGCTTAATTGAACCGAGGAACATCATTAGCTTCTTAAACGGAGCTTTTCACGCACACAGTGCGGCTTTACTAAAATGACAGACAAAAGTGGAAAAAGAGACTCCTTGCTGTTTTGTATGAGTTGACAGTAATTGTTTAGTATAAAATAGCCAGGACAAAATGTAAAATATCAAGATTGAGTGTGATTTTTAACAACAAATGGGTTCTAAATTTTACACACGTTACTTACATGCTACTCACATTAGGAAATGAACGTAAATTATCCCCTCGGAATAGCAAAGATCTGATAAAGATATGGGATATCCATTGTGCTCTTTGGTGTTCATTTTTAAGGTATTGAGAATTGTGCTTGTTTTAAGATTTAGAGAATTCATTGAGTCCGATCTGTAGAAACTTTTTGCTGCACTTTTGTTTTACTTTTGTTTTTTCGGAAAGACCCGAGCGTTCGCTCGGGGAAAGACAGACTTTGGATGAGGACTATATTATTCGGGGAAGTTCAGAACTTATTTTTCATTTTTTGGCATTCGGGTTTATAGAAATTCTATAATCCATTTTTTTATTTGTCTTTTTCATAATAATTATTAGCGTTTTAGAATGACAAAAACACTCTGCCTGTGAGGGAAAATCAAGGAGCAGCGTCTTACCCCATTGCTCCTCCACTCCTCAGGTCCCTTGGCACTACATGGAGGAATAGAAACTCCTTGTACGGTCTGAAAACCCACGAATGCACGACTTCAGCGTGTTACCATCTAACTTATCCTCTGATTTTTCATTTCTTTGCTGCTTTGTCCTCGAAAACGGCCAGATCGCCCTCAAGCTTCCATTCCTTCCTGGCCTTTTCATTCTCTTTCAAGAAGATCTCCCCAGCCTGGGTGAGATTTCCTGTCATTGGGTCACACTTTTCAAGCTCCGGCCTGAAGGCTGTATAAACGCCCCTCTCAAGCCATATTCCCTCGCCATCAAGGAAGCTGTAATCCAGGCTATTCCTTACAAATTCCTTGAAATCCGGGTACTTAACCTGAGGATAGGTATGAGCTATAATTACAAACTGCTCAGTCAGGTCAGTCCTCAGTACCCCCGGGTCATCACTGGCCAGGACTATGGGTACCCCGCGACTTAGATAGACCGGAAACGGGTGATCTTCTCCCTGGACTCCCAGGATCTCTTCATTGCTCACGGGCATGATCTCGATGCAGATCCCTTTGTCAGCCATGCTTTCCAGGGTTTCAGAAGAGTCCAGCTCGCTCATTATGTCCACCCCGTGGCCGATCCTTGAGGCATTGCCTATCTCGACAGCCTCGCGGATATGAAACCTCAGGTCCTCTGGCGGAACCAGCCCTGGCGTGAGTTCTCCTGCATGGAGAGCAATCTTTACGTCAGGGTATTTTTCATGCAGGAACTCAAGCATTTCCATCTGCTTTGAGTAATCTTCCCGGGCAGTCCAGTTATCTTCGGCGGCAAGAAGATTGACGCCAACCACCATAGGAGATATCCTCGCCACCTCGAAGGCAAGGGCAAGCTGAGAAAAAACCGCTTCTTTCGGCTTGGTTCTGCTGGCACTGTACAGGTACCTGACTGTCACATTGCTGCCATTGTAGCTCTTATCCCCGGCTTTGAACCCGGGTTCGAAATTTGAGCTGGAAATCTGCATGGATTTATTGTCACTCTCGTAAAGATAGTCGCTGGCATTTTTAGCTACATTCCTTAGACCACAGGAGTTTAGAGTCTCGTAGCTGGAGTTGAGATTCTCGTATAAAGTCAACTTATTATCCCACGAAAGATTGCAACTTAAGTTGGCTGCATCAGATCCCCCTCCAGCGCTGGTCATTAGCTCAAGATATTCTACTTTCTCTAAAGCTGCCCTATTACGCAGCTCCGCCACCAGTGCGCTGGTATTGCTCGTGGCCCCGCTGAATTCTGAGAAAGTGGCAAAGAAATGGTCGTGCCCGCTGACATTCAGGAATTCAGACTCCTTCATAGACCAATCATCTACCAGCCGGTCGTAAAGCTCTGGATCACTGTAAGCCTGGCTCACAGGCACCGTTTCATTAGCTATTGGGTTATTCGACAGGCTGCAGTTATTCAGGAAAACGTACTTTCCCTCCGAAGATGCCCTATCTATAAGGCCTTCGGCATAGACTGCTCCTGTCAGGTGATTATGTATATCCCCACCCTTGGGCATTAACAAAAAAAAGGCTCTCAGCTCCTCAGGGTTGTCTCTGATCTTCTCAAAGCAGGCAGAGACAGCCTTCTCCCTTGCTAAATCACTGTCATCTTCCAAAACATACGCCATAGAAGCAAAGAGAAGTAAGAACACGGTTATCAAGACAATATCCTTTTTACTCACTCACTGGCCCTCCGTTATACTGACTATCAGAACTGTATATATTAGTTAAAACAGTTGTTAATTAAAAGTTCCCAAAGTATTTATAGGAAGGCACAAAGGATTTTGATTAATCAGGTTTCTAGATAGCTTTAATTTATTCCAGTTTTGATAATAAATATCTTCTAACTTTGATGAAATAACTTTGATGAAATAACTTTGATGAAATAACTTTGATCTAAATTTTATTTTTGCAACTTTTTCAGCAGCTCATCGAGACGGGAATAAGAGTCATTAACCCCCTCTTCCATACCGCTTTCAAGCATACCGTCACGGTCTGTGACCGACTGGAAGACAGATTGCGAGGTCAGCTTTGTCCTGTTATCTGGCAATTCATCAAATCTTGCCGTTTCGAGTAAGACATGTCCTCTTTCCGGAAGCCCGTCGAATTCAAAGGTACTGATAATTCGTTCAGGTGGTAAGACTTCATGGTTTACACCATGGAACCCATATTCATTGCCTTCAGGGTCTTTCTGAGTATAGCGCCATGAACCTCCACTTCTGGGCTCAAATGTCTCAAGCGTCATTGTAAGCTCACGAGGTCCAAGCCACTGTGAGTAAATTTTCGGGTCGGTAAATGCTTTAAATACAAGCTCTCTTGGCGCATCGAATTCCCTTTCAACAATAAACTCCTGTTTCCCAGGCTCGGCTGTGATCTTTGTAGGATTATTCTTTCTCATGCTTTAACCCCTTTTTTGTGTCTCAAAAAAAATTGAAGCTTTTAATCCACTTCTATACCTTACTCAATATCACCTTACTTAATATCATACTGGCTCAAAAAGTGACTCGGTTCCGTCTGGCTTTCAGCGAGACTACTGCGGACGACTAATAACTGTTTGAATTCCCCACAGATAGACTTTTTTAATACAACTAAAATCTTCTGCAATAACTCCCATTCAAATAGATATTTCCTAAAATTATAGATATTTGCTTATTTAAGGTATATTGACTTTACAACCGAACTGATAAAATAAGTTTAAGATGATCTAATGCAATAAAGATAGCAGAAAGATAAGAGGGGTTTAGCATGAATTCAGGCAATAAATCTTCGGATGATCAGTCAGGTGAGGACTCAGGTGACAGAGTTTCAGAAAACGAACGGTCAGGGAAAGAGTTCCCTCCAGGGCCCCTGCCTCTCGAAGACCTTTACCATATCTACGGAATTGAGCGCAGCCACGCGGATAACGTAGCCAGGAACGCTCTTGAGCTTTTTGATATCCTTAATTCTATCCACGGGCTGTGGCCTGAATTGCGGAATCTGGTGGAGATAGCTGCACTTGTCCATGATACAGGTGTAGCTACGGATTTTGAAAACCATCATAAAGCAGGGAGGAATATTCTGCTTTTACATCCTCCTTCCGAACTGCCAGAGCGCCTCAGACCGGTTGTTGCCTGGACGGCTTTTCTGCATAAGAAGAGGATCGAAAAAGAGAAACTTGAGAAGCTCAAAGAAAAAGATTTTGGGAAAATGCCTGAGGACCTTCAGGACCTTACCCTGAAAGTGGCCTCCCTGATCAGGCTTGCCGACGCACTTGACTTTAGCAGGATGGAGAGCAGGCTTGGAAAAGTCAAATTTGGGAAAGATACTGTCAGATTCGAGATAGAGGGACAGGGTGCCGTAATTGATTCGGAAAGGATGAACAAAAAAGGTGACCTCTGGCATCTGCTATATGATACGAAACTTGAATTCAAGCCCAAGTCCATAAAATAATTAAGCTAACCAGAAAACTCCGGAAGAAAAAATAGAGTATTAAATTATATTTCTCTATTCATTTATTTAATTTGTCTACCTAATTTGTTTATCTAATTTGTCTATCTAATTTGTCTATTAATTTGTTTATCTAATTTGTCTATCTAATTTGTTTATATGTACGCATGATATTGAGCCGAAGGGTGTGATTATATGAGTTATCTGATACTTGTCAGGCACGGAGAACCGGGTTTAAAGCCGGATGACAGGCTTGCCGGCTGGGTGGACATTCCTCTCAGCAGAGAAGGAATTAAAGAAGCTCTTGAGTGTGCAGTTGAACTTGAGAATATAGCTATTGACCTCGCTTTTGCCTCAGACCTTTTCAGGACACAGGAAACTCTCTCTATCATACTGTCGGGGCAAAAGAAGACAGGAGTTTTTATCCATGAAAGGGCAGAAGATGGAAAAGGCTCGGAAAATATTGAATGGTATTCGTATCCCAAAAAACTGGGCACAGAACTTATTCCTATTTACACCACACCTGCTCTAAACGAACGCTACTATGGGAAACTCCAGGGCCGGAAAAAGCAGAAAATGGAAGAGAGATACGGAACAGATAAGCTTGCTTTATGGAGGTGGAACTTTGAGCCGGGACCCCCTGAAGGAGAAAGTCTAAAAGCTGTATATGAACGAGCAGTACCATATTTTGAGCAGAAAATCCTGCCCGCAGTAAAAGAGGAAAAAAACGTACTCGTCTGTGCTCACCAGAGCAGTCTGAGGGCTCTGATCAAATATGTGGAAGGCATTTCGGACGACGATATAAGGGAAGTCAGATTCTCAACAGGCGAGTTTGCAATCTATCGGTTTTCAGACGGCAGACTGGTAAGGGATGACACTGAAACGAGCCCTAAAGTGAAGAGAAATATCTGATTCTCCATTTTTATGTTATTTGCAATTCAGGATAAAACAATAAGCATATTTGTTCATCATCAAGAAAATAATATCAATATCGGACAGTTAAAAATATAAAAGATTATAATTTGCTGTTCCTTATATACTATTTGCTTATTTGTCGACCAGCAAATTTTGTTAACGAGCTGATCCTAAAACTCAAAAATCACCTTTAGGATCTCGATTTTGAAATAGTAACCGAGATGCTAATCAGGAAAATACCTCTGGAATTTTTATGAATTTGGGAATAAAAAGTAGTTTTGGGATAGGCTTAACAAAAACAAAACCAGAAATATTTCAAATATTAATCAGTTAAGGTGAAAAATAAGCTGTTTGATACTGGTTTTCAAATTCAAAATTGCTTAGTAATTTGCTGGAAGTAAAGGAAAACGACCTTGTTGAAAAGTATATTCCAATAAAACAAGGATTGAGACAAGGATTGAGACCAAACAATCAAATTTCGTAAATTCAATCGACTCAACCATCGAGAAGTAGATTCCAATAAAACAAGGATTGAACAACGAGACTAACTTCAGAATTCGAGATGGGATCAGAGTAGAGAACTAATCCTCTAAAAAACTAGAACCAAAATCTAAAATAACCCCGACAGTAATTATTAACAGGGTAAACAATTATGAGCAGCGAACTTGAAAATCAGGAGTGTTGTCCTCGTTTTGATCCCGCACCGTGGGATGGAAAGGTCTTTGAATGGAACAATAAAAGGTTCATCAGGGATTCGGTTACTTCGCAGTTTTACATGCCTCTGAATTTTGGAGAGGTAATCATGAGGATGAATGAGAAAGTTGCAGGGGCTGGGGCAGAAATGCCGGACTGGCTCTGTTTATCGGACCATACCTCAGAATCAAATATGGACCTTTATCTTGCTGTTGACAGAGAAGTTGAAGGAGCTGAAAACGTAACGCTCAGCGGGAAGTTTCTGAGCAAAGTTTATGAGGGCGGTTTCGAAAACACCGGAGAATGGTGCAGGGACTTTGAGGAATATGCAAGGGGCAAGGGACTTGCAGTCAAGAAATGGTATATGTGGTATACTACCTGTCCGGCCTGTGCCGAAAAATACGGGAAAAATTACGTTGTTATCGTGGCTGAAGTTTAAAATAAAAATCGAGTAACAACACAACGTGGCTATTGATAGGTATCTACTGTTTTATAGAAGGATTCGGAATAAAGAAACTTTGTAATTCAATTGGAAAAGGCTATCTCTTAACAAATAGGATAATATTCTGGCTAAGTAGATAATATTTGGTTAAATAGAGGACATTTGGCTAAAAGTAGAATATTGGGGGTTTTGCCCCGCCTTTCAAAAACTTAAACTAAAGATTAGGGCACAATATGCAATTTTGCCTGCAATAAGGTTAATCGGAATAATTAATGAATTTTCAGGGGTTTTCTGTTTTTCACTTGATTTATTGTTTCCAATTTAAGCTGATTTTCCTTAATCTAAGCTCCTTTATCACACCTGACTTATTCTTTCTGTATTCAGACTATTCATTTTGTACTTGATAAAAGACTCTATCAAGTGAAGCAAAACTCCCATAAAGACCATGCACATGCCCACCAGTATTAGAAGAAACGTAAGAACTGTAGCTTGCAGATCGAGGTTTCCAGATTCAAAAGTTTGTAGTAAAGTAGAGCCCATGTAAACCCCACCTGTTCCCAGAACAAAACCTGGCAGACTAAAGTAATAGAAAGGACTATTTAATTCCATACTCTTAAATATTTTTGATAAGAACGCCCGTCCGTGGCTCAAAGAATTTCCTATCGAACTGTTCATTTCATGCACTTGAAAAACATTTTGAAGCATAAGATACCTTCCATCTCACTAAACAATGCCTGTGACACCAATATCTGGACTAATTTTAGGGAGTGAAATATACTCAATATATAAATACTCATCTAAAAGTGCAGATGTGAATCCAGATAGAACCAAAAAACAAACTAAATACGAGACAGTAAATATGATTAAAAAAGGGAAGTGAAAAACTGAAATATTACGCTATTGAGTTTGTGCTTCCTTTGTATGTTTTCTAGATAAATCGATAAGCAAGTACCTTGAACAGGTATCTGGCAGCTGTGAAATTATCCAACCAGATTAATTATAACAGCTAGATTATAAAAATATATGGTTAAGAATCAACGGTCAGCTATATCCTGCTGACCAGGGCTCTTACCAGCTTATATGGAGCATGAAAATTATTTCTTGATCTCTCTTTTACCTATACTTTCTCTTGCCACCTTTTTCCTTTGCTTCGCTCCTTTATCCAGATTTTTCTCAGTCTCACTTTACCTCGGCTCTTTTCTTGTCCATTCTCTCTTCTTAACTCCTTCCACCCTTTGCTCTGGTTCCTGATCCCTGATTCTTTCAGTTTCCTCTCTTTCCGGTCTTTTCCTCGTCCATTCGCTCTTCTTGAGCTCCTCTCCCCTTTTCTCCCTTTCCTGGCTCGAATCTCTCTTTATTATTTCACTTGTCGGTCTTTTCCTTGTCCATTCGCTCTTTGCAGCCCCTTTCTTTCTCTGCTCTGCTTCCTGAACCTGACTCTCTTTTATTATCTCACTTATCGGCCTTTTTCTTGTCCATTCGCTCCTTCTTACTTTCGGCTTATCTTCTTCCATTTCCTCTTCTTCTTCATCCATATCGATTCCGACTTTGGAGCTCACGGAATTTCTGGCTTTCCTCGCTTCAAGATTGCCAGGATCTATCCTGAGGGTCCTTTCAAGGGCTCCGAGGGCTTCTTCGTCTTTTTCCATGCCAGAAAGGGCCATGCCTTTGCAGTACCAGGCGTCGGAAGAATCAGGTTTTATTGAAATGGCTTTATTGCAGGCTTCGAGAGCTCTTTTATATTTGCCGAGTTTGACGTGAGCAAGGCCTTTCCCAGCCCAGGTCTTTGCGTTGTCAGGGTTTATCTTGAGGGCAGAGTCATAGGCTATTATGGCTTCAACTGACCTGTCCAGGTTGTAGAGGGCAAAAGCTTTACCTTCCCAGGCTCTGGAAAGATTTTGATCAAGCTTAAGGGCTTCATCATAAGCTGTTATGGCTTCTTCGTATCTCCCGAGTTCAGCAAGTACAGAGCCTTTTGAATGCCATGCACCTGCAATTTCAGGATTGGAAGCAAGCGTTTTTTCAGACGCTTCAAGAGCTTTTTCGTGCTTGCCGTGCCTGCAAAGAACTGAGGTTCTGATGTTCCACGCCTTGTCGCTGTCAGGTTTTATTTCAAGCAGCCTGTCAAAAGTCTTCAGGGCAGCTTCTTCCTGATTTAGCTGCAGGAGCACGAAACCTTTTTCAAAGAGATAGCCTGGATTTTCAGGTTCTATTTCAAGAGCTTTTTCAATGGACTCAAGGGAATCTTTATACATCCTGTGCCTCAGATAAACTGCAGCTTTTCCTGTCCAGGCGTCAGCAGAATCCGGGTTTTTTGCAAGTGTTTTTTCATGGACTGCCAGAGCTTTATTAAGGCGCTCATATGCGGTTTCACCTTTCTGACTTTTACCAGCTTTCCCTTTTCTGCCAGCCTTACCAGTCTGATCCATTTTGCCTTTTCTTTCCCCTTTGCCTTTTTTATCTGGTCTGTCGGTCTTTCCTTGTCTTTCTCTCTTTCTTTCAGAATTATTTTCAGGTTTATTTTCCATATTATCGGTCCGGTGATGTTTTCTTTGTGAATTTTGTCGGGAATTTAG
>CAZLNG010000063.1:0-22160 GCA_964560735.1 uncultured Methanosarcinales archaeon
CTTTCTTTTAATGTGTTGCCTCTATTCTCTCAAACCTCTATAATACTACTTATCTCTCAAACCTCTGCAATACTACTTACTCTCAAACCTTTAAATTTAAAACACTGAATTGAATGAACGCAAGGTGGTTTAAACATTACAAAATTGATTTTTAAAATATAAATTTAATTTTTTTTGAGAATTTAAACAGGCTTCTCTCATCCTTTTTGCACACGTAGAAAAGCCGCGCCGCTGGCGCGTGAAAATTCGGTTTTATCCGGTGATTACTGTGATCTTGGTTTCAATTTAAGTTTTCATCTCACCAGCATGAATTCAGGTCTTCAATTACCGTTTTGTACCCACGATTTTTTATCAATATGAGGAGTTCCTGATAACTTTTTAATGCTTGCGTTTTCTCTTTGCTCCAACTCCTTTATATATTACTAAAAGCTAAATTATAGATGTTCGAAGTTCATATCTTTCTTTAACCACGTTTTTTGAACATTTTGAGGCTTATCGATATCTATGAAGGATATTCGGGAGACGGGGATCAGTGTGGATATGGGAGCAGAGAAAGCAAAAGACGATGAAAGTCGGGAGAAAATTAAAATCGAAGCTCTTAAAAAGCGCAGGTTTGAAAAAACATATTTCATACTTGTGAGTGTCTTTCTAATAATTATTCTCTTCTATACCTTATATCTCGGCGAGCTTCTCTGGGGTATAGTAATTGATATCCTGATCCTGAGGCTTTATTTCCTGATGAAGAGGGAAAGAAGCTATCTCAGGGAGTGCGATATGAATGAAGAAGAAGCCGGAACTCCGCATGACCCTGAAATGAAAAGAAAGGTCTGGATTGCGAATATGCTAATTACCCTTTTCGTGCTCGGGCTGGTAATTTATTCATATTTCACCTTCCAGTTCATATGGGGCGTCGTTGCGGGATTGTTGATTTTACTTTATGTACACATGCTTTTGTTCTCAGAAGATAATCTTTGAGCTTAAATAGTGGCTTTAATGAGCTTTATTGGAGTTTTTAACCTCTTTTAAGAGTTTTGTATTTTTTGGAAGTTCTTAGTTTTCTTAAAACTTAGTTTTTAAAACTTCTGAGCTTTTTCAGAGGCTTTCCAGCCTTTTTTGAGTTAATTCTATTTCTCCTTTGATCCTTTCGTTTTCAGGCTGTTGAGAGAGGAGATTCTGCTGCATCTCAAGGGCTCTCTCCAGATTCAGTTTTGCTGCGTCATTATTTTCCGGGCTCTGCTGGATAAGGCAACTTCCTAAGTTTCTGAGCGCGACTGAAAGTTCAGCCTGATAGCCAGGATTTTCGGGGCTTTCTTCAAGAAGTTTTTCGTAGATTTCAATTGCTTCTTTCTGGATTCTACCCGCTTCTTCTATGGAATCGGTTTCGGCAAGAAATACCGCGTAACTGTTGAGATTTTCGCCAGCATAGGAGCGGAAGACAGCATTTTTCGGATCTTGGGCCATCAGGATGATGTATATTTCGCGGGCACGTGAATAAAATTCGGAGGCTTTTGTGTTTTCGCCTTTCTTTTTAAGCAGGTTTCCGGTATTGCTCAAAGTTGTACCCATATAATGTTGATAGTCTGCACTTTCAGGGTCACTTTTAAGAAGTTCTTCTCCTGCAACAAGAGCTTTTTCGTAGGTCTCAAGAGCATCGTCGTATTTTGCTGCAGAATAAAGGATACCTCCGCGAGTAAAAAGAATATAGTAAAGGGCATCAGTAGACTTTGCTTTCCTTGCTGCGTTTTCAGCTTTATCTAGAGTTTCAAGAGCTTTATCCAGGTTGCCTTTCTTGATCTGGGATACGGCGGTGTGGATCTGCTTAAGAAGGAGAAGGTTTTTTACTTTATTTCGGGCCATTCTGGACATAAGAGGAAAATGACCCTTATTTTTTTAAATAACTGTCGATATCGGTTTATGAGCATTCATTCAAGTTCAGCCGGACTGAAACAATAAACACCTTCGAATTTTGAACTTTGATTTTAGCCTTCGAATTTTATCCGGGATTCCCACACAATGTCTAATGTATATATAGGGGAGATAGCATAGAGGGATTAAAATTTCTTGTAGACTTGCTTGAAAATAAATTTTATCATAAAGTTGTCACATAAAAATGTAGTTAGTTAATGGTATGACAACAAGTTCAGCAAATAGTATTTAACGAAGGGCTTGTATATAGTGTAATATACATTATAGGTTAATTTTATATACCGCAAGTATATATAATTAGCCGAAGTATGAATGGGGTTACGGTAACTTCAGTATTTGTTATTGTGACATCCGTTTTTTCCAATCATTTTATCACTAAGTCTTTTACTTTTTCAAAAGCGTCAAGTATATATATCGATCAGATAACGTCTATTAAATAACGTTACAATATGTGAGCAAACCATGGTATATAATAATAATCAGGACATGGATGAGTCTTCGGTAAAGATGGACGAATCTGCTCCAAAAATGGGCGAACCTGTTCAGGACGTAGACAAGTCTGCGGCCGATAAAGGAATGGACGATTCCAGTGTGGGTATGACTGGATCCGGACCCAATCCTGTTGTAGCCGAGTCCGGTTCAGAAACGGATGAAGATATAGACCTCGGATTCCAGTTTGAAGACACATCGAATATAGATGTCCCGAAACTTCTTATTGACCAGGTGCTGGGACAGGAACATGCAGTCGAGGTCGTAAAGAAGGCAGCCAGCCAGAGAAGGCACATAATGATGATCGGGACACCTGGAACTGGTAAGTCCCTTCTTGCAAAGGCTATGGCCGAACTTCTTCCTAAAGAAGAACTTAAAGATATCCTTGTATATCCTAATATGGAAGACCTGAATAACCCCAAGATCAGGGAGGTCCCCGCTGGGAAGGGCAGAGAAATCGTCATGGCTCACAAGATGGAGGCGAGAAAGAAAGCCCAGGCCAGAAACATGCTCATGATGCTCTTTGTAGTGGGTATTATAATTTATTCTTATTTTGTCGGACAGCTTCTATGGGGTATCATTGCAGGTATCATGATTCTTATGCTAACTCGCCAGTTCCTGCCAAAAGAAGAGATGATGATTCCGAAACTGGCGGTCTCAAATTACGACAAAGAACACGCCCCATATATCGATGCAACCGGAGCCCACGCAGGTGCACTGCTTGGTGATGTCAGGCATGACCCCTTCCAGTCCGGAGGGCTTGAAACTCCTGCTCACGACAGGGTAGAAGCCGGAGATATTCACAAAGCCCATAAGGGTGTACTCTTTATTGACGAAATCAATACTCTCAGGCTGGAATCCCAGCAGAGTCTCCTGACTGCACTTCAGGAAAAAGAATACCCGATTACGGGGCAGTCCGAAAGGAGTTCGGGAGCTCTTGTCAAAACCGAGCCTGTACCCTGTGACTTTATTATGGTCTCTGCAGGGAACCTGGATGCCGTGCAGAAGATGCACCCTGCGCTCAGGTCAAGAATTAAAGGTTACGGATACGAAGTCTACATGCGGGATTCCATGGAGGACAGTTCCGAAAACCGGAAGAAACTGGTTCGTTTTGTGGCACAGGAAGTGGTTCGGGACGGGCACATTCCTCATTTTGACGAAGGTGCAGTGCAGGAAGTAATTCGGGAAGCCAGAAGGCGGGCAGGTCGAAAAGGCCATCTTACACTTAAGCTTCGTGATCTTGGCGGGCTTGTACGTGTTGCAGGAGATATTGCCCATTCAGAGGGCGTTTCTATCACAACTTCAGAACATGTGCTTGCAGCAAAGAGGATCGCCAGATCAATAGAACAGCAGCTTGCGGACAGCTACCTGGAACATCGCAAGGAATATGAATCCTTCATTAGAGACGGATCTGCTGTGGGCAGGGTCAACGGGCTTGCAGTTATGGGTGGAGATTCCGGAATTGTGCTCCCTATAGTGTCAGAAGTTACGCCTGCCCTCTCAGGGTCCGAAGGGCGCATTATCGCAACTGGTAAACTCAAAACCATCGCAAAAGAAGCCGTGCAGAATGTCTCTGCCGTGATTAAGAACATGACAGGAACAGATATTTCCAAGCATGATGTCCATATTCAGTTTGTAGGGACATATGAAGGTGTGGAAGGGGACAGTGCATCGGTCTCCATAGCAACAGCTGTTATATCTGCCATTGAAAAAATCCCTGTGGATCAGACTGTGGCAATGACAGGTTCTCTTTCTGTCAGGGGAGATGTCCTGCCTGTAGGTGGAGTTACATATAAGATTGAGGCTGCAGCTCAGGCGGGTCTCAAGAAAGTTATCATCCCGAAGGCAAATGAGGCAGATGTTCTTATCGAAAAGGCATACCGGGAAAAGATTCAGATCATTCCTGTTTCCTCTATTGCGGAAGTAATGGAACACAGCCTTGTGGGCCCGAGAAAGAATCCGATTATTGAAAAACTCAAAAACATCACAAAACTAAGTTTCGATATCCCTGAAGTCTCTCCCGCTACCGTACAGGCTAAAAACATCTTCAGGTGCAGGAACTGATTATGACAGATATCATGCAGGACATTAAATTTTATGACTGCAGGGTAATAGAGGGAAGTTCCACTTCTATTACCTTGGATAACGGAAAGATCGAGGAAATTTCCAGGAATTTCTCACGTGGGGCCGGAGTAAGGGCTCTTTGTGGGGGTTCCTGGGGCTTTACGGCTGTAGAGGGGGATATCGACCTTAAAAAAGGGGTCGAAGCTGCCTCAAAACTTGCTTTTTCTATGAACTCCAGCACCCCTAAAGAAGAAGTAGAGCTTGCAGCCATAAATTCTCCCGAGATAAAAAACCTTCCTGAAATTCGGATTGATCCGAGGGATATTGCAATTGAGGAGAAAGTTGACCTTTTGAAGAGCATTGAAACCAGTGCAAAGGTCGATGGGGTCCACAATACAAAGGTAATGTACCTGGAATCCGAATTCAAGATTGAATACAGAAGTTCTGATGGGGTCGAATGTGAATATGAGCTTCTGAATGTTGGTTTTGCCGTTTCTGCTGTAGCTTCGGAGAACGGGCTGTACCAGGCAGGCAGAGAAAGCCGCTTTGGTTATGGTTATGAGCTTTTTGAGAAAGAAAACGTGCTTGAGATTGCGGCAAGAGCGGGAAAAACTGCCGTTGAACTCTTAAAAGCAAAAACTCCTAAAGGTGGAGAGATCCCAGTAATTCTTGATCAGGAACTGGCCGGCGTTTTTGCTCACGAAGCTGTTGGACATGCTTCTGAAGCCGATCTTGTCCTTGAAGGAGATTCTATTCTTGAAAACAGGATTGGAGAACAGATCGCTTCTCCCCTTATTACGATCATTGATGACCCTACTCTGCATGAGTTTGGGTACTACCCTTTTGATGCCGAAGGAGCGCAGTCCAGAAGGACAGAAATAATCAGAGATGGTATTTTTAATTCATACCTGCATTCCAGAGAAACTGCAGCCAAACTTGGAGGAACACCAGGAAACTGCAGGGCTCAGGGCTATTCCATGCCAGTTGTCAGAATGAGCAATACCTTCATTGATAACGGGGATGCAAAGTTTGAAGAAATGCTCGAGGACGTCAGGAACGGCATGTACCTTATCGGGTCCAGAGGCGGTCAGGTGAACACCGGGGAAGGAGTTTTCCAGTTCAATGCTGAAAAAGGGTACCTGATCAGGAATGGAGAACTTACAGAGCTTGTAAGGGACGTATCTCTTTCCGGAAAGACTCTTGAGATTCTCAATCACATAACTCTGGTAGGAAATGACCTGAAAATGACTGCAGGAAGATGCGGAAAAGCCGGGCAGCTCGCACCTGTGTCAGATGGATCTCCTCATATTGCCATTTCAAAAGCCCTTGTAGGAGGTGCCTGAAAATGTATGAGCTTGCAAGAAAAGCCCTGAAAATGGCAGAAAAAGCAGGGGCTGAAGAGGCTGAAATTTATTACTCTGCAAGTCACTCAACAGGGGTGAATTTCAAAAAGGATGCCCTTGAGAATGCCAAGGACCGCTTCTCAGAAGGTATCGGAATCCGGGCCATAGTAAACGGAGCAGTGGGTTTTGCCAGCACAAATTCTCCGCGAGAACTCGAAAATGCTGTAGAGATTGCAGTTGCTGAAGCCAGAGTCCGGGAAAACGATCCTGATTGGGTCAGTCTTCCTTCCAATGGGAAGTATCCGACTGTCTCAGGCATTTTCGATAAAAAAGTCGAGGCTCTTGAACTCGAAGAGTGTATCGACTATGCAATGGCCCTGGTAGAGGGTACAAGAGAGACCCCAGGTACGCTTCCAACCTCAGGAGGCTTTAACCGGGCAAAAAGCAGAAGGCTCATCCTGAATACCAACGGGATCGAAATTGAAGAGGAGTCTACAGCTATTTCCGGTTTTGTGGACGTTATTACTGTTAATGGGCATACTTCCACAGCATACGATTTTGCAGTTTCCCGTTCTCTTGATATTGATTTCTTTGCTCTGGGTAAGAATGCCTCCGAACTTGCCCTGAAATCCAATAACGGAATAAAAATTGAACCCCAGAAGACTGATGTGATTTTCCATCCTTTTGCTTTTTCTGATATCATTGAAGAAGCTCTTGCTCCTTCTCTTGACGCTGACAATGTGCAGAAGGGAAGATCAGGTTTAAAAGGCAAACTTGGAGAAGAACTGGCAGTGCCTGAATTCTCAATCTACGATGACGGATTGATTGAGGCAGGAATTGAGACTTCAGCTTCTGACGATGAAGGAGTCCCTTCACAGCGTACTACCGTCATTAAAAAAGGGACGCTCGAAAGTTACCTTTATGATAGTTACACTGCTGGAAAAGAAGGTTTAAAAAGCACAGGAAATGGGTCAAGATCTTCCTACACCAGCCCTCCTTCAGTAGGGCTCAGAAACTTCATAATCGATTACCCCGGAAAAGACGTTATTGCTGACACAGAGTCAGGAGTCTTCGTAAATACGATCATCGGTGCCCATACAGCAAATTCAATATCAGGGGATTTTTCCGTAGAAGCCAGAAACGCTTTCACAATCAAGGATGGAGCCCTTGATAAGCCTGTAAAGTCTCTAATGATTTCGGGCAATGCCTTCGAACTCTTAAAGCATATAACAGGT
The DNA here is from genome assembly GCA_964560735.1 of uncultured Methanosarcinales archaeon. Taxonomy (GTDB): domain Archaea; phylum Halobacteriota; class Methanosarcinia; order Methanosarcinales; family Methanosarcinaceae; genus Methanosarcina. Next base: position 7,058 of record CAZLNG010000063.1, read on the forward strand.
GCAGGCCTTGATGTTAGAAAAGTAGGGGGTATAATTACACCTTCTATTCGGGTCTCGAATATGAGTGTAATTGGATAAATAGTATAAATTGGATAAGTAACGTAATTAGGAAAGGCTTCAAAAAGCCTTTCTCCAAATTTAGAGTCCGATCTCTTCTTACTGATCTCTTCTTACTGATCTCTTCTTATACACTATTCTGAGCCTTTTTTCTTTTTAATAATTTTTTTGTAAAAGCAGTTTTTTAGACGAATGAAGCAAGGAAGATGTTTTTTCAGTTTTATTCCTTACTTTCGCCTCTTACCACAAGTACAGGCACCTTTGAATGCCTGACCACATTTTCAGCCACGCTGCCTAGAAGGAACCTTTCCAGGCCGGTTTTCCCGAGTGTTCCCATTACTATTATTTCGATGCCATTCTGCTCTGCAAATTCTATTATTTCATCTGCCGGATTGCCTTCAAGCAGTACGGATTCGACTTCTACATTTGCAGCTTTAGCAGCTTCCTCTACAAAAGCTGTGGCCCTTTCTCCTTCATCTCTGAAATGTTCCATGGCAGCCTTTTCCCAGCCGAAATCCCTGAGAGTATGGGCTGCAGGTATTATCACATATACTGCGTATATTTTTGCTCCGCTCAGTCTTGCAATTTGAATTCCTTTTTCTACAGCCTTTTTACCGAGTTCTGAACCATCTATTGCAACCATTATTTTATTAAATCCCTCTATCATTTCGAATCCCTCAAAAAATTCCTTAAATTAATTCTCTTGCCATTTTTGTCTTAAGCTTTAGCTTACTGATACATTCCTTTACAATAACCCATTTTCATCGTAAATGAAAAAGGTAGTCATACACGCTCCCATATTATTCTATATTACTTATTCTATAAATTGCTTTTTAATAAAAGCTTGAATGATTGGAGCTTTACCGCCTCCTGAAATTGGAAAAATTCCTTGGATATGTCCCTGAATTTTCTTATTTAACAGGGTTCAATTTTATAAAAAAGCCCGAATTTTTCCATACAGACTTTGCATTCCTCTTCATTATCCCCATAAGGGTAAAAATTTCATATTTTATAATATGTTTCTTTTATTTTAACACAAAAAGGCATGAGCATTTTTATGTGCCGAAACATTTATATATAATTTGATCTACAAAAGGGAGTTGGTGAACGGGTAAAGCTCAAAATCAAAAATTATTGACAATAATTTTATCCAACATATTTTAACCTCCTCCAAAAAACCCCGTTCACTGAATTGTTTTTTATATCTTTTTTAAGTTTATACAAGTAATGTTTAGTTAATTTTTCTCCACTTATCTTAACTTGTTGACAGTCTGATCTTATTTATTTATGGAGTTGGCATCTCTTGAAAAGTTTTCTTGAGTATTTTTCACTCTTAAGAAGCAATACTTAGTAGTAGTAACAGGATTAAGAGCCTTACAATAATGCTTATGGAAGTTGAGTATCCGACGATCTGGATGCCAAGTTTCGTTCCAAAAAGTGCTACTTTTCCCGGAAGCTGGCCGCGAATGGCAAAAATAGGGAGCATAAACATACTTCCGAGCATTAGCACAATCATTGCCTGTATGTTTGTGATCTCTCCTGAATGGATCATGGGGCCCAGAAGAGAGATCCCCAATATAGGGCTTGCGACATAACTTGTCAGCGGAATAATGGATTCAGGAGGTATTTTAAATAATTCAGCAAGCGGAAGCACACTGACAATCTCGAAAGCTCCCCTTTCCTGAAGAACAAAAATAATAGTAGTTGCAAAAAGGTAGATCCCTGCAACCTTCAAAAAAGGCCTGAACTCTTTTTTAAATGCCTCAATAGTCGCAGTTCTCAAAGAAGCTTTTTTTTTGTTTTGTGTCTCAGGGACCTTGCAAGAGTTACCTTTAAGAAATAGCTTACTGGCAATTGCAATTACCAGTATTTTGACTATTGCAGTAATTACAAATACAAGGGAATAAAATCCGCCGACTACAAGCCCAAGTGCAGGGAGGACTATTGGAAGCTGGTAGGTAAAAAGTTCCCGAAAATAAGCAGGTGTAGCATTCATCATTGAACAGAGAAGGACTTCCTTTTCTTCCAGACAGCTATCTTTTTTTGCCTGGAGGAGCATGCTATTTCCAGCTACTGTAGACCCTATTGACACTAAAAAAGCTGAGGCACATGTTTCAGGGAGGTTTGTATGGGCAAAAATCGGGCTTACAAGCCTGGAAAATTTTTGCATCAAGCCCAGCTCTATAAGTATGCTGGTACCTAGAAGGCCCACAAAAATCATTCCAAGTGTGGGGAGTGCGAAATACAGTACCTTCAGGAACAGTTCTATCATTAGCGTTTATTTGCATTAGGGGGTAAATGAATCTATCTTTGAAAGTTGGAATTTACACCTTAAATTCTTTTGATACTTACTCATTTTTTTTCAGCGCTCTTTCCTTTTACAACAAGTACTGGCTTTTTTGAATGCTTGACAACCTTTTCTGCTACACTACCCAGCAGAAATCTTTCGAGCCCTGTTTTTCCGAGTGTTCCCATAACTATAAGGTCAATATCGTTTTTTTCGGCAAAATCGACAATTTCCTGTCCGGGATTCCCTTCAAGGATTATTGATTCGACTTTAATGTTTTCAGCTCCTCCGGACGTCTCTACATAGTCGGTAGCCTCCTTACCTTCGATTCTGAAATAATCAAGAGCAGCTTTTTCCCATCCCACATCTTTAGGATAAGCTGTGGACAATTCCCCATATGGAATTACATACACAGCATAAAGTTTTACCTCACTCAGCTTTGCGATTTCAACTGCTGTAGCAACTGCTTTTTTGACAGGCTCCGAACCATCGGTTGCAACCATCACCTTTCTGAAAATACTGCTCTTCGTATTTGATCCCCTCTCTTTTCGAATATTATATACATTAATATGATAATACTCCTTTATATACTATCATCTATTAACTGAGGAAGAATACTGATAAGTTCCCAATTAAGTAAGAAATTACATGATGAAAATAATATAAAAAAGCTGGATGATGTAATAACTGGAACAGTGTAAAAAAGAAATAATGAGCAGAAAACATTGGGGAATATTTGCTCTTTTTGTTCTCTGCATCTACTATAGTTTAACGTACCATTTCTGAATGGTATACTATTTCTGAAGATTTATTTAAGATACTCTTTCCGAAGCTTATTCAATGTATTGTTTCTGAAGGCTTTCAGCCTCAAGGAAAACAAGAGCATGTGTGGGGCAAGCCTCAACGCAAGCAGGCACTTCTCTTCCCTGACACAGGTCACATTTTAGTCCTGCTTCAACCTGTTTGCTGATTATTTCCCGATTGTGGGCCATGGAGCTGGTCCAGCAGCCGATTCCAAGAATTAAATGATATAGGGGAGAAAAGCGTGTGCAAACCGTGGAACAGGTCCAGCAGTTTACGCAGCGATCATGGTTGTAGCTTACAATACCGGTGGTTTCGTCCTGGGAAAGAGCCTTTGTTGGACAAACCGAAGCGCAGGGCGCATTATCACACTGGCGGCAGGTAATCGGAATTGAAACTTCAAGGTTAGGACTGCACTCTACATGAATTCTTCTTTTAGGAGCTGGTTTTTCCCCCAGAGCCGAAAAGAGATTTTTGCTCGCTGAATGCTCAACGGCACATGCAATCTCACAGGAGCGGCAGCCCATGCAGAGTTCATGCCAGATCAACAGGTCTTTCACTATGGGTCACCTCTCAAAGCTCAAGCCCAGTGATTTTCTTTTTCCATCAATATGCTCGAGCATCAGGTCTGCAGCTTTGAACGGGTCAGGCTCAACCGCAAAGCTTGCACCAACCACACTATTCAGGTCTCTTGTCAGTAGGGTAGTAACCGCCTGGCTTCCAAGCACAGGCGGAACCGTGCCGAGAACTGTATACACTCCCGAAGAAACAACATAAGCTCCGATGCTGACTGCTTTTTCACTCATCCATTCAGGAGCTGCTCCTGCAGCAGGAAGGTCGCTTATATCTACACCCAGGCGTTTTGCAAGCGCAGATGAGAGCAGCAGGATGCGGCTGATATCTACGCAGGAACCCATATGCAGGATCGGGGGAATTCCAAGGGCTTTACATACGGCTTTTAGCCCGTCTCCCGCACGTTCGGCGGCTTCCGGCACAAGCAGTCCGGCTTCGGCGCAGGCAATTGCATTACAGCCGGTCGTGACTACAAGCACATTATTTTTGATCAATTCTTTAACAAGGTTGACATGTCCGTAGTTGTGTGTTACTTTTACATTATTGCAGCCGACAACCGCCCCCACTCCCCAGACTGCTCCACTCTTTATAGCTTCTATGAGAGGATCAGGGGTTCCCCCAAGCGCGTTCAGTATGGCTTCCGCACTGAAACCGATCATGCATTCTTGCTTTTCTTCAGGGATATTCACTTTTTCTTTATTTCGGTTAGGGAAATTTTCGATGGCCGTCCTTATAATTTCTTTTGCAGTTTCATAAGCCCTTTCTTCATGGAATTCCATTCTTATGGTATTCGGAAAATCGGCTTTTGGAGAAGTGGATATGAATTTTGTGTGGTAACAGCCAGTAAGTTCTCCAAGAGCCGGCATAACACACTGGACATCCACAACCATAGCTTCAACTGCACCTGTAATTACTGCCAGTTCCTGCTGAAGGAAAGTTCCTGCTATCGGAGTTCCGTGCCGCATAAGGGTTTCGTTTCCTGTACAGCATATCCCGGCAACATTTACTCCTGATGCACCTATTTCCTGTGCAAGTTTAAGGAGTTCGGGATCTTCTGCAGCTTCCACTATCATTTCGGAAAGAATAGGTTCATGTCCGTGGACGATTACGTTTACTTTTTCTCTGGAGAGTACCCCCAGATTAACGGTGCTCTTCTTCGGCTGCGGGGTCCCAAAGAGTATGTCCTGGACGTCAGTAGCTATCATCGAGCCTCCCCAGCCGTCTGATAGTCCTGTACGCAGACCCTGCAGGAGAATATGGGTAGCATTATTGTCCACACCCATATGGGTTCTGTGCATGCACTCTACGATTTCCCTGTCAATTCCCCTTGGTTCGATTCCAAGCTCGGTCCAGAGCCTGAGCCTTGACTCGGGAGCCCGTCTGGTGCACAGGATGGGTCCTTCCTGTTTTCCAAACTCCATAAGTAATGTTTCAGCAAGTTTGGCTGCAACTTCTTCAAGGTTTTTCCCTTCTACCGGAATTCCGTACTCAGAGGCAAGGGATAATAGCTTTTCTTCGTCTTTAATTCTGTAGCTACCAGCTTCCCCTTCACTCATTTTCTTAAAAGTTAAGACTGTATCCCTTGCATGGTCAGAATGAGCTGCTGCACCTGCAGCGATGGTTCTTAAGAGATTTCTTGCAACTATGATATCTGCAGTAGCTCCGCATACTCCTTTTTCAGCCCCTTCTCCAAAAGGATCTATTCTACAGGGGCCCATATTGCAATTCCTGCAGCAAACTCCTAACTGCCCGAAGCTGCATTGAGGTAGCTGTTTTTCGTACCTGTCCCACGCAGTCTCTATATTTTCTTCTTCAGCTTTTCGAAGCATTATCTGGCTGGCAGAATCAATGCTTTTCTCGTACTCCTTCTCTCTCATTTAGTATCCCATACCTTTCTTTTGTGCCTTCTAAATTTTCCGGAGTTAATTCCGATTCTTTAATGAAAATGAATCCTGAAAACAGTAGCTTTAAAAAAAGTTACTCAGCTGATCTCTTATTCGTTTTCCAGATATAGTCTAAAAATTGGCTAATAACTGGCAGATCAAGAAAATTCTTCAGAATTCTAAATGAAAATGTTTTAAAATGAAGTTTCTTATCTACTTTTAAAAAAATACTTCCTTTTTCTCTACTTTTGTAGAAATCGTTATTAATTTATAAACATTTGTCAAAAAAAGAACATGTTAATATATATTTAAAGTAATTATATCTGTTATGCTGATAATATCAGACTCTCAGTACCTTTAAAATAGATTACATTAAAATAGGAGGATGAATTGAATACCGTAGATAGCAGGATAAAGTTCCCATCTGAAGGACAAAGAAAATTTGCAGTTAAGAGTAATCAGCTATTCCGGACAAAGTAAAATTACGTTTCCTCCTATCTTAAAAGTGGCTTTGATGGTGAATTTTGGTGAAGAAAGATCTTATGGATATTCTGGCCTGCCCTGTCTGTAAGGGTGACCTGATTTTGAACGTTGTCGAAGAAAACAAAGAAGAGGTTATTTCGGGAACTCTCTACTGTCCTGTATGTAAAGAGCACTATCCTATAGATGAGGGGATTCCCAACTTGCTTCCTCCGGACCTCAGAAACTGATGTGAGGGTTGAACTTGGAGCAGATATTTCAGAACGTTATTATTAACCGACAGGAACTGAACTCAATTGAGTTTGAACAGGAAAGCATTGAGATTCTTCTTTCTCCAGGTGGAGAACAGACCTTTGAAATCCTGATTACAAATTATGGGTCTCCAACTCACATCCACCTTTCAGTAAGTGAGGAATTGAAAGGCATGATCACTTTTTTGCGGGATAATCCGTATGTGCTTCAAAAAGAATACATTTCTGCAGTTGCAAGGATTCCGCAAGAAGGCAGGGTACTTACAAAAGGGCAGATCTTTATTACAGCAGGTTACGGCTCAAAAAAGAGAGGTTTTCCAGTACAGTTAGGAAAAGTTGAGTCCAAGCCACAGATATACACGAGAGATGAGCCCTCTGAGCAGGAAGAGTCTGAGTCCCAGCCGTTAATTGTACAACCCGTAACAAAGTCTTCTCGCTCAAAATCAGGGAGCGGATTTAGTGGGCTTTCGTCTGTTTTTAAAGGCTTTACAGGGGGCTCTTCGGGCTCCTCAAGCAGAAGAAACCAGATAAGTACAGGAAAGAATGACAGGCTTCTTCTGAATATGGCTTTTGGAGGCCTGTTACTGCTTGTATCTTTTTTTATCCTCTACTTCATTCTGCCAGAAAGCTTACAGTTCAGAGTCAGTTTCCCTCAGACCCTTTTGTTTTCGATAATTTTTGTGACCTGTATAACATACATCTTACTAAAATTCGTGGAGGAAAGTTGAGCCTTCTGGAAAATTAACCTTTTACAATTTGGATGGGAACATATCTGTAAAATGAGCCTGTTTTTGTCCATATTTGATTTTTATTTTTTATTCCTTCTTTTGGCTTACTCTTTTTTGAAAGTAGAGAGCGTTTTTTATATCATGAGGATATTGGTATTGTGTTCTTAGAGAAGAATTAATGATACAGTTACAAACGTTATTAATTTACTTATCTTTAGATCTAAAAAGTGTCATCTGATTATTCTTTGGTCTGAAACCCTATTATAAAATCGTCGAGGAAGCTTACCCATGAAATATATCGTAGTTACCGGTGGGGTGATGAGCGGGCTTGGGAAAGGCATCACCATCGCATCCATCGGCAGGAACCTTAAAAATAAAGGTTATAAAGTAACAGCTATCAAGATCGACCCTTACATCAATATTGATGCAGGTACCATGAGCCCCTATCAGCATGGGGAAGTTTTTGTGCTCAAGGACGGGGGTGAAGTTGACCTGGACCTCGGAAATTACGAGAGATTCCTTGACACGGAACTTACCAGGGACCACAACTTTACTACAGGCAAGATTTACCAGGAAGTAATTGCCAAGGAGAGGAGAGGGGATTATCTGGGAAAAACCGTACAGATAATTCCTCATATTACAAACGAGATTAAAAATCGGATCCGTAAGGTTGCAGCCAGGAGTGGGGCTGATATCTGTCTTGTAGAAATTGGAGGGACTGTCGGGGATATTGAGAGTATGCCTTTCCTTGAGGCAGTTCGCCAGATGCACAGGGAAGAACCTCCGGAAAACATTGTATTTATTCATGTAACCCTTGTCATGGAAGACCTCCAGGGGGAGCAGAAAACAAAACCCTCCCAGCACTCGGTAAAAGAACTCCGGGCTCTCGGGCTCAGTCCCGAAGTGATAGTTACAAGGTCAAAGACCCCTCTTCAGGAAAGTGCCAAGGAAAAAATCGCCTTATTCTGTGATGTGCCCCAGGAACTGGTTATCAGCGCCCATGATGCCGCCGATATTTATGAGGTGCCTCTTGAAATTGAGGAACAGGGACTGACCACCCAGTTGATGAAGCATCTGAAACTTGAATCTCACGTTGATGAGAGAGGGTGGAAAGATATGGTTGCCAGAATGAATTCCACAACCGAAGAAGTTAAACTGGCAATTGTCGGAAAGTATACCAATCTTGAGGACTCTTATCTTAGCATTCTTGAAGCTGTCAAGCACGGGGGCATCGATAATGGATGCAGGGTTGAGGTCAACATGGTTGAGGCTGAGACCCTTGAAGAAGATCCTGTAGAAATCGAGAAACTTATAGAGTTTGACGGTATCCTGATTCCGGGAGGTTTTGGCGGACGTGGGACTGAAGGCAAAATGCTGGCAATTAAATTTGCCAGGGAGAACAATATTCCTTTCCTTGGGATCTGCCTGGGAATGCAGCTTGCAGTTATTGAATTTGCCAGAAATGTAGCAAATCTTGAAAGAGCAAACAGTACGGAATTCGATGAAGATACTCCCTATCCTGTAATTGATATCCTTCCTGAGCAGACAGGAGTTGCAGATATGGGCGGCACCATGCGCCTAGGGGATTATGAAGCTATCCTCAAAGAAGGTTCTATTGCTGTAAAGCTCTACGGCACCAATTACATTGTCGAGCGCCATCGCCACAGGTATGAGGTAAATCCGGAGTTTGTAGACAGGCTGGAATCTTTTGGAATTGTCTTTTCCGGCAAAAATAAAAACAGAATGGAAATTGCCGAGATTCCTGGAAAGCGTTTCTTCTTTGCTTCACAGTTCCATCCCGAATTCAGATCCAGGCCTGGCAGGCCGTCTCCTCCATTTAACGGACTTGTCAGGGCAATGTGCAAATACAGAAAGGAAAAAGAAAGCCAGTAATCTCGTTAAAAGAGTAAGAGAAACAGTATTTTGAGTTAAAAGGGAAAGAGAAGAAAATAATTTTGTTTAAGAAGGAGAAGAAAGGAACAACTTCAGTATTTGAAGTATGTTATCTTTTTCCAAACTTTTCCTATCTTTCCTGGCTGTCTTGCAAAATAAAAAACTTAAACTCAACTTCTATAAAATCTCCATTAATTTCATAATCCTGCTAAATTATTTTCTATCGCGGGAAACTGATAAATAGTTTTAAAACTGAAAATAGTAGATTAAGGCGATGTCTGTTGAGGCACTTCAATATAGTAGCCTGTAACAGATATTGCATTTATCAAGATCTATGAAGGTATGCACTATGGCAATGTCTAAAAAAGATATGGATAAGAAAAAAGCCGCTAAGAAGGGAAAGATGGAAGAGCTGGAAAAAATGGCTTCTGCAGGCAGCGCTGATGCAAAAAAGAAGCTTGCAAAGGAAAAGAAGAAAAAATAATTTCTTATGGATATTTTTTATACAGCGTATGAGAAGATTCGGGGGATATAACAACCCCAATCCGATCCATTTTTTTAACTCTAAATGTAGTCATCTGAAACAGCTAAGAATAAAATGAGACCTATCCGAAATCGAAGTTTTCTTTTTTTGTTTAATTATTTAATATAGGTTGAAACTTTTTTGATATATTCTATACTTTATAAAAATTATTTCATATCTTTTATATATTTCTTTGGTTTTATTTTTAAAAAGTATTATATACTTTAAAAGCTGGAATTATTCTGGTGATATTTATAGAAACAATAAGTTTGTCAGATGCTTTCAAGTATCCGTTCAAAGCGCCAAAAAAACTTCTATATGCACTCTTGTTGCTCATTCCTATCCTGGGATGGCTTGTTATATTTGGTTATGTTGTAAGGCTGGTTAATGAATTCATTGAGGGGAGATACGAAGAGCCTATTGATATTGATTTGATGGGAGATCTGAAACTCGGAGCCATCACTTTTGTAAAGGCTCTTCCTTTCTACCTGGCATATGCAGTAGTGATCTTTGCCGTATCTTATATCAGTGCAAGCCTTGGAAGCCTTGTAGAATTATTGCTTGGGGTCTTTGTACTCCCTCTTCTTGCGGTTAATTTCTTGAGAAAACAGACCATTGAATCTTTCTTTGAGTTTGACGTCCTGAACGTTATAAGGGATAATCTTGAGGACTATATCGTGACTGTACTTAAGCAGTATGCACTCGTGATTGTCTTTGCAATTCTCTCTATTGTACTTATAGGCATACCTGCGATGATCTTTACAAATTCGATGTTGATTGCAAATTTCTACAGGAGGAAAATTGAACAGAAGAACACTGTAGCCTTCAAAGCCCAGATGAGTGAGCCTTCTACAGTCTGATCCGTCTAATTTATGTTTCAGGCCAGGGTTCCTGGCCGGCACAATTTTTTATAACCATTAACAGGTTCTTAGTTTCCTGTTCTATTCCCCAACTGGATAGATTTTTCAATTTTTCAACTGGATTTTCAGCTCATTTTTAGAGGATCTACTTTCATATATTCCCTGAGTACGGTTGTTGCATAGCTCCCCTTTGGCAGCATGAATTCAAGTATGGCTTTTGATTTTCCGGGGTTCAGTTCATCGTTTGCAACCTCGAACTTCGGTTCAACCTTAAGAAGGACTTCTCTTCGCATCCCCTTTGAACTCATCTCAGAAATTTTTTCTACGTTAAAACCTTCCAGCGGAACATTAAGTTCGCGTAGCACCTCTTGCTCGATCTCTCCCGGAATGCCGGAAGCAAACTCCGTAATATACCCTGGAAGGGGGGCGGTTATAAAAGCTCTATTTTTCTTAATGAGACGGTTCATTGCAGCTACTGTTTCTGCTGTAACCTTTTCGGTCTTTGAAGAGTCCGGCAGTCCTGCATCGTTTTTGAAACAGACAATATCCCCTTCAAAAGCCTGATTTAAGGGAAGGCCTTTTTCGAGCCTGCGGCAGAGAATCATGTTGTATATGTAGGATTGGTAACCATGTACAAACATCTTGTAAAGGTTCTTCGGGAGAACCAGAAAAGAACCCGCAAAATCCTCGGGATTTGCAATAAGGTGGTTCATCATCGCTCTTTCATGCCCCAGGCGGAGAGGATAATTTTTTAACCCTTCCCTGAAATCCCGTGTCTCTTTAACGAATTGGCGGGCTTTTATCGTTTCATCCGGTTCATCGGGGAAGGGTTCGGCAATATAAAGCATGGCGGCTTTTTCATAATCTCCCTCAACAACAGCCTTTCCTACCAGATGAGTAACAGGTCGGACAGAGCCGAAACGCTGGACTCCGAAGAAATTAGGTACCCCTCCCTGAGCTAAAATTTCGTTTGTAGTCCTTTCGAGAAACTTTTTCGTCTCCTCTGGAGAACTCACTATATCCCTGACAGTGATTATGAAATCGTTTCCCCAGAGGTCTCCGAGTTCTATTGATTTCCGGGAGCGGCCCAGGACTTTCAGTTCAATATCTTTTAAATGTACTTTTTCAATTTCAGAGGCATCAAGATCAAAAATGCTGATTTTTTGCGTGGTAAGGGCACGTTTATCCTTTGTGCCTGCAACGCTGATCCGCTTCTGGCTTATCTGCAGGATTTTTGCTAGAGTTCGGGTAAAGTGGTGAGTATCCCAGTCACGTTTTACAAGCTCCAGAATCAGGTACTTTCCATCACTTCCTTCCTCTCTGTTAGTAATTTCTTTAACGATGAAGTCCTCAACTTCCTGGCGAAGCTGCCCTCCGAGACCCTCGGTATCCGTAGAGTAAAGACTGATTCCTATCTTTTTTTCAATTTCGGGAACTTCCATAACTTATAAACACTCCTCTATTGGCATTATTTTCCTGAGCATTAATGAAATTAAAAGATATGAGGATTAAAAGTTAGTTAGGATTAAAAGGTAACTTAGATTGACGGGGGATGCAGGTTAAAGGTACAAAAATGTTAATTGGCACTGGACAGTTGCTGTCACATTGTCACTTAAATTCAAATAAAGGTGCTGGTTTCAAGGAGGAACTCGTTAAAAGGCAGTTCATTTATTCCTTTTCCGGGTTAATATCAATAACTTCTATTTTGCTCGTGTTTGCGAAGGTCCAGCTCCTGTATGTTTCATTTTCTCCAGAACCCTGAATTTTTGCCTGAGCTGTCTGGCCTGGAAGCCCTCCTGCATAAAGGCTTGAAGTCGGGTCAAGCATGAGCCAGGAGCCATACTCATCGGTAATGTAGTTAACGTCAACGTTTCCGTAGTAAGCTCTGATCCCTCTGACTGCAGTTTCAGTTGCTTTCGTTCCATTGCCTATATAGACAGCTGCAAAAGCATGGCTATCTGTCAGGTAAACCCGTGTAGTGCCTCCCACAGCTTCGAGCATGGATGAAAGAAGAATTGCCTGGTCTTCACAGTCTCCGGCTCCCACCTTCAAAGTAACAGTCGCAGGCTCCCATACATCGTTACCTCTTGGGTCACTGACATATTCGATATTCTCTTTTACCATGTCAAAAAGGGCACAGACCTGGTAGATATTATAAGCTCCGGGATATGAGCGAGCGATTTCTGCAGCCTTGCTCCTCACATCAGGTTCTGATGGCTCTACCAGCTGGTTTATGACTTCAAAGTAAGTAGCAGGATTATATCTGTACTTTGGAGAATAGTCTTCAGCCATTGGTTTAAGTTCTGAAGTAAACCCGTTCAGGAAGTAAGGGTCGTATTCGTGCCATTTACCTTCCGAGGTTGAGGCAAGCAGCCAGAGAACGATATTAAAAGTAGCTTTCTTTTCTTCGGGAATTTTAACTGCAATTACTCCAAGGCTCTTTTCTTTTCCCGGTAGAATCAAAGCTCCGCAGTCTTCGGAATAAATCTTTTTTTCAGAGGCGTTAACAGAAACTCCATATCTGTCAATGAAAATTGGGTTTCTACCTTCATTTTTGATACTGACTTTAACATAACTTATTCCTCCCTGGAAAAATTCTGATGTTTGATAATTACTGCTCAGGGAGAAGCCAGGCTGTAATCGGGTTCTCAGTACGGGGGTTAGCTCGTTCTTCTTGGGGAAATATCCGGGTATTGACGGAAAAGTAAATAAAGCCGGTTCAGGCGTGAAAACTGCCTCCTGGACTTCAGGATGGGGACTTGAACAAAGGCGATCTTTTAGATTAATTGTAAAAGCTTTAATTGAGTCCGAAAATGCAGGCCCGGTCATTGTAATCAGTACAACGCACACGCATAAAACCGCAATCTTTGAGGCTGCGTTTTTTCCTGAAACCCCCTGTTCCTTCATTTGTACCCTCCTTAATAAGGATATGTACAGAGCCTCTTCCTGGCCGGTGGAAGATTTCTGCCGGTATCCTTTGCTTTCTTCCGTTTTTATACAGTTTTTAATATAATCATTTTTTAAACCCATTTAATGGGCTTTCAGGCATTTAAACAAGCTTAAGGTCCCTAGTAATTTTATCAATTAGCTCTACCTTAGCCGGACCAATTCCAAGAACAGTAACCGTCCCTGGAGGAATTTCCGTAAGTCCGGCATCCTGGATTAGAGCTGTAGGAAGTCCTTCTCTTCTTGCTTTTTCCTTAAGTTCATAAAGATCTTTTAGGGTAGGAACTTTAAGGACAACTTTTTTCTGTCCGCCCTCTTTCCACTTTTCAAGATCTGTTTTGCTTGCCCATTCAGCTGCAGAAATGGCAGCATGAGCTACCTGGACTGCAAACTTGCCTTTGGAGAGTTTCAGATCATCCCTGGTAACTATACACTGTTTATATTCACTCATCCTTTGCCTCGGGCTTATTCAAAGTCAGCTTATATCTTAAATGTTTTCAGTATTGTTTTTCAGGCCTTTTTACAATCTTTTAGATCTTCAGGTCTTTTTTCATAACTTTTTTAGATCTTCGGACATTCTCATAACTTTCTGAAATTGCTTCTCTCTGTGGAATTTACTTATCTCTGAATTTTTTTATATATCATCTAATAAGGTCCGAAAATACTCTAGATCCAGAGATATCTTACTCAAATGTTCCAGAGATACCTTACTCAAATTTTTCTAGAATATATTTACTATTTTCTCTAACATTTATAGTTTTTTCATAGGATCTCTTGCAGGTATTGAAGGATACTTTCTGCAGGATTAATCCCCCATGCATCGTAAATGCCTTTTCCTGAAGGGGTTCCGTTGACTTCCAGAATCTTTGGTTTTTGTTCTACTCTGCTGCATTCATTATATATTTCTTTATTTTCATCTTGCGTGAAACCTTCTATAATGTCAACACCTGCAAATGTAGTACCTATAGCAAGAGAAGCCTTTTCTGCGATTTCTTTTTGTTCGCAGGTAAGAACACACCTGTCCGCACTTCCTCCCTGGCTTAGATTGTTTACCCAGGAGCCTGCTGCTGCTTTCCGATAAATTGCGCCGACTGCAGCGCCGCCAACGACAAAGACTCTAATATCTCTTCCGGGGTTTTCTATGAACTCCTGAATATACAGCATTCCTCTTTCTTCAAGCAGCCTTATAAGAGCGTTTTCAAGGGGTTCATATTCTGCTTTTCTGTCCGAAAACCGGATATCCCCATCCTTGACCCTTGCTATATCCTTTCCTTTGTATCCGAAAACAGGTTTTATTACGGAATCTCCGAACCTTAATATAACCCCGAGGGCAGATTCCAGGTCCTGCACAGCTACTGTTTCGGGTGTGGGAAGACCGGCTTTTGCCAGGAGGTAAGAGGCATGATACTTGTTTGCCGCGTTCTGAATAGCTTCAGGGGAATTGATAACCGGGACCCCCTCAGCCTCCAGTTCCCTCAATATATCAAACCTGAAAGAGACTCCTTCAAAAGCTCCTGCCCCCACATCCCTTACAATAAAAGCATCAAGATCTGAAAGGGCTAGTTTTCCTGCTTTAAAATGAACGGTTGAGCCGGAAACAGTCGAATTAATGCTAGCTTCTGCAGTCCTGAGATCCAGAACAAAAGGAGAAAAACCTTTTTCCTTCGCAGCAGTTATAAGTGCCCGGGCTGTCCAGTCGGCAGGGTCAGTAATTATTATCCCTATTTTTTTCATGGGGTATGATCTGGAGAATACCAGATCAATTTTACGATACTTATTGGGAGAATTCACTCTATAGATTGGGCAAACTTACTCTCCATA
>CAZLNG010000063.1:22260-22337 GCA_964560735.1 uncultured Methanosarcinales archaeon
TCAGGTTAACTTACTCTCCATATCAGGTTAACTTACTCTCCATATCAGGTTAACTTACTCTCCATATCAGGTTAACT
>CAZLNG010000064.1:0-22181 GCA_964560735.1 uncultured Methanosarcinales archaeon
ATTCTATTTACTTTTCGTCCAGGATTTTTTCCACTGCATTCACAACACCCTCAAAATGTTTCTGCCATTCGGTGCTGTGTTCAAGCAGACCCTGTACGACTGTGCCTTTATCTTCCATCTCTGCAATTTTCGGTTCTATAGGTAGTCTGGCAAGGATAGGTATGTTGAAATCTTCTGAAGCTTTTTCCACTCCTCCTGTCCCAAACACTTCGATTGGTTTTCCACAGTGAGGACAGACAAGGCCATGCATATTATCTACAAGACCTATAATAGGTACTTTGAGTTTTTCAGAAAACTTAATTGATTTTCGGACACTAATGAGAGCTACATCCTGAGGAGTTGTAACAAGCACTGAGCCATCGCAATTAGGAATAAGCTGGGCCACACTGAGAGGTTCATCTCCCGTCCCAGGAGGAAGATCTATAATCAGAAAATCGAGTACCCCCCAGCTAACTTCTTCCAAAAACTGTTTAATAGCTCCCATTTTAGCAGGCCCTCGCCAGATAATGGGGGAGTCTTTGTTTTCAAGCAGAAAACCAACAGACATTACAGAAAGATTGGGAAGAACCTGGATAGGGACAATGCCTTCTTCATTGACATCGGGTCTTTGAGATTCTAACCCGAAAACCGTAGGAATAGTTGGCCCGTGGATATCACAATCTAAAAGCCCAACTCTGTGGCCACGCAGAGCTAGTTCGGCAGCGAGGTTTGCAGCAACGGTACTTTTCCCTACTCCTCCTTTTCCACTCATTATCATTACTTTGCGTTTGATACGCCGGAGATTGACTACAATTTTTGGCTCCTCTGGCTTCTTCGACAATCTCTCCAGTGGTTGAACCTTGTCTGTCATTTTTTATCGCCTGTGTAAAATTAGAATATTGTGGTTTCCCCTTTTCAGATTTATTTATGCATCAGCGTCTTCACTAATGTCAGCATCCTCAACCCTGATATAGTTACCGCCCTTTATTTCTATCGCTTTTCCCGTACTGAGGGCAAGGGCTATTTTCATCCTGGCAGATTTCAGATCTTCCCAGAAAGCCCTTCTTGAGATCCCTACTCTGGTGGCTGCTTCTTCCTGCTTCAGGCCTTCAACGTCTACAAGTCTCAGGGCCTCAAGCTCCTCCACCGTAAGGGATACTACTTCAAGATCCGATAGAGGGACCCCTCTGGGCTTGAAGTATGTGACATCTGGCGTCTGTTCAACACGCCTTGGACATTTTGGTCTTCCTCTGCATTTTCTCATAAGTTACTTATTCACATTGTATAATAAATATATAACAATTTCTCTTTTCAAATAGAAAAATTTAAATATTTATGTACAAATGAGGAAAATAAATGCATATAAGAGCCTATCCGAAAAGTGGTTACCTGCTATAACTTTACAATCTGCAATATGCAAAACCGGAACGGATACTCTGAGATTATAGACCTATAGTAACTTTTCAACATGCTTTGATGACTTTTCGGATAGGATCTACGTACAAATGAGTAGAAATAGATTTTGTTAAAGGTGAGTTGCGTTGAAAGTATGTGTCCCCACAAGAGATGACAGCGGCATTGAAGGGATCATAGAACAACATTTTGGGAAAGCTCCGACTTATACAATTATGGATACCGATACAGGAGAGGTTTACGTCATCCCTAATGAAAGTAATCATATGGGCGGAGAGATACTTCCTCCAGAATATCTTCATAAAAACGGAGTAAGAATAATGATTTGTGCAGGACTTGGACAAAAAGCTCTTCTCATGTTTGACTCCTATAGAATTCAAGTTTTTGTAGGTGCAAAAGGCACAGTAAAAGAGGCTTTAACTGCCTGGAAAACAGGAATTCTCAAAACCGCGACATCTGAAAATGTTTGTGCAGGACAGGGGCACGAACACGAATGTCATCATTGAACTGAGTAATTTCCAAATAAACAAGTGCATAGCTACGAAATTTGTGCAATCGTAGTTGTCTGCCTTGAGCCTCTCAAGATCAAAATACTACACTCCTTCAAGGCAGGCTGTTTCCTCTATCCTTAAAGGGGTCTGGAGATTTAATTTATCCCTTTTTTCACTATTTATTGAGTTCTTCTTTCTTGTAACCGCAGATAACTTACTCCTGTGAAATTTATGGAAATATTTATACCTTCAGAGTTTATCTATGATACTAGTACCCTATTTAGGTTAGAATCCGGGAGAAAAAGTGTGCAGTGTGCATTGTGCAGGAATAAAGAATGCCTGAAAGGTAAAAACTGCTCTGTTATTAAATCAGGACTTGATTATAGCGGTGATGCTTTAAAATCAGTCCAGATTTCAGCCTGGCTTGAGTCTAATTATGTGAAAAGGACAAAGCTAGAAGAAATTATAATCTACTCAAAAAAAATGGGGTACAGAAAAATAGGAATTGCTTTTTGTATAGAATATGAAAGAGAAGCCAGACTTCTTTATGATATTCTTTCAAGGTATTTTGAGGTATTTTCTATCTGCTGCAAGGTTTGTAGCCTGGAAAAAACAAGCCTTGGGCTCAATGTGTCTGAAGGCTCAGAATTTGATGCGTCATGTAATCCTTTGGGGCAGGCGCTTCTTCTTAACAATGACCTCACTGACCTGAATATTATGCTCGGGCTTAAGACAGGTTATGATATCCTTTTCATAGAATATTCTGAAGCTCCTTCTATAGCACTTCCTGTAGAGGAATTGCCCCAGTTAGGAGATTCAAAAATTGATATTATAGAATAAGTTTTATAGAATTAATTCTTTTGTTCTTTCGATTAAAGTCCCGGAGAAATACATGCTCGAAAAACCTAATCATACATCTGGATTCGAGGATTATAAAATCGGATCTGAATGCCTGAAGATCAGAGCTCATCACCTGTGCTGCATTCAAGGCTTTCAGGGCTATGGATACAGCCCGGCTTTTGTGTCTAACATGAGGTCTGTAATTGCGGATATTGAAGCTTGCCCTTCAAGACCTCTCAAACTTGTGTCCGAATGCGACGCTATTTGTATTTCCTGCCCAAGCAAAAGAGAATGTGCTGCTCAAAAATCAATCCTCTCTCATAGAATCCGGAATATGGATCTTGCTGTTATGAATAAATTAAAGATAGAAGAGGGAACTGTTATGCAGGCAGACGAAGCATTCCGATTAATTAACTCGGAACTAAATAGTGCCTCAGATGTAGAAGACGTCTGCGGGACCTGCAAATGGAGACAGAAATGTTTATGGTATATACAGGTTGAAAAATAATACCTGTATCTTCCTATAATTTCATTTTAAGAAAAAATCATAGAGTAACTTTTACGATTTAATTTCCATGCTTTTACAATCGAAATCGTTTATTTTTCGCTTATTTTAAACCTGCACTGATCTCATAGATTTTTGCAAGAAACTCAATGTTTTGGACCGAATTCTGTTCTATCCCCAGTTCCTCTGGAGAAAAGCCGAGTGCAAGACCAAGGAGCTGGGAATAATGAAGGACTGGAATAGAGTAATCCGTTCCAAATTTTTCGTTGACTGAAAGCTGTCCCCTGTCGAACTGAAGGTGGCAGAAGGGACATGCATTGACAATGCAATCCACACCCGCTTTTCGGATGCAAGCAAGCTTATGCTCAAGCATTTCCAGAGATGCGGCAACGTGCCCTGAACGTACTCCGCCTCCTGCTCCACAGCACATCATCTTATCTGTATATTCTACGCTTTTTGCACCTGTGGCTTCAACGAGTTCATCAAAAAAAATGGGATTTTCTGCCTCTCCAAACCTTTCTTTTGAAGGCTTGATAAGGTGGCATCCGTAGTGAAGGGCTACTTTCAGGTCAAGGGGAGTTGTGATATAGTTTTTAAGTTTTTCAGGTCCAAACTCTTTATGTAAAAATTCTATTATATGTCTAACCTCAATCGTTCCCTTAAACTCCATCCCAATCCCTTTCAAACAGTTGTTTGTACGGGCTTTTAGCTCAGGATCTCTTTTCAACTCCGTATTCGCATCTGAAAGGGAACTGTAACAACCATTACAGACAGTAAGGATATCTCTGTCCATCCTTTCCGAAAGAATTATATTTCGACTGGCAAGGGCAAGCCAGGTTGCCTTGTCAAAGGATTTGAATACTCCAGGGGCAGGACAACAGGAAGCTTCTGGCAGGGCAGTTATATCTACACCAAGTTTCTGCAGACAGAGATTCGTCGCTTTTTCGATTCCCGGGTAGCGGTTAGGTACAATACATCCAAGGAATAAGGATAATTTTTTCATTAGTTATGCCTCCTTATTTTTCAGCCGTAAGTTCATCAAATTTGCAGGTTTTCAGAAGGCTTTTCAGTTTTTCTAGAGCTTCAGGATATTTCTGTATAGTATCAGGTATAGGATCCAAGCCGAGTTCTTCCCTTTTCTTCTTTGTTTCTTCATCCAGAGGAACTGCATGTCCGAACTCAAGCACCATTTCCGAAACCAAACGGTGCTCTGGAAGCATGAAACCTTCCCTAACTGCAAGTCTTCTTAGTTCAAGAAGAGTATCTGTAATTGGTATTCCACGTGGACAGCGCTCCTGACAGGTGTAGCAGGTTGTACACAACCAGAGCTCATCATCTGAGAGAACTGAAGCCTTGTTCTTACGTGCATCTCTCAGAATCTTTCGAGTATTGAGTCCGATATGCCGTCCAGAAGGACAACTTCCTGTGCATGTGCCACATTGCATGCAGGAAAGAACATCAAGCCCTGCATTCTTTAACAATTTTTGTATTTCTTCACTCATACAGGTTCACTGTCTGATTTGATATCAATTTGCCCGTTTTAGAAAAGTAAAGGGAGAAAGAAGAAAGATCAAGTTAATGTACTATAATTGAAGCAGCACTTCAGATTTTCAGAAGTAATATATTACTAGAAAATTTTTCCTGAGGGGTTTATTCCTTATTTTTAATTATATTGTTCGTATTACTCTCATAATATTTAACATAAACTAAATATACTCAGGATCAATATTTCTGCTCACATATTAGAAAAAAGATTTTAACCACTGATTAAACTGGAATGACCCTTTTTGTCCCAAACTGAAAAATAGTTTTTAATCTCAGCTTTCAGGGGATATTTTTCCTTAATATTCAAGAGTTGTCATGCCCCTGATATGTAAGTTTTTCTCTATTTTTTAATTATTACTTTTTCGGTATTTGCTTGTACTATTAGTTTTTCTCTATTCCCTTCAATTATTGATTTTAATATCACTGTTATTGTGGAAATTCTGTAGTTACATGAGAAGTGAGCTATTTTGAAAAATCGCATGCCCTAGAGTTAAGATAATTTCTGATTTCTAGCTCATTCTCTTGGTATTGTTTATCTATTATCTGTAATTTTTGTTATCATCAAGAAAAGTTAATTCCAAGATCTTTCAGTCCATTAAGTTTTGCGAGGTTGATCAACAGAGGTGTCAGTGATTCCATTGTGCTTGCCTGCTTTAGCGGACCTCCATCTAGCGGTGTGAGGCAACCCATATGCCTTGTAAGTTCCATAACAAATTTCTTTGCTTCGGCATCATCGCTGCATACAAGTGCATGGTGCACAGCCTTACATTTGACTACATCCTTCAATTTTACTGCTGAAATATTATGGAAAGCAGCAACAACTTTTGTAGAAGCGGGAACATTTTTCTGGATTTTGAGAGCTGCTGAACCTTCTTCCGGAGGTTTATATACGAAAAGATTTCCTTCTTTTACCATGGGTACTACAGGAGTGATAACGATCTTGTTTTCAATAACCTCCTGAATTTCTTCCAGCAAAGGTAAAACATGGTCAAAACGAATTGTTAGAATTATTATTTCGGCTGCCTGTGCAGCTTCAAGGTTGGTTTTTCCTGTGATGCTGATTCTGGATGTATCGAACCCGCAATTTTCAAGTTCTGACAGTGCCGCTTTTGCGGCTTCATCTGCATTTTCCCTGGACCTGGAACCTATAATTATCTCGTTCTTTATGCCTTCAGTCATAAGATTTTGAAGGGCCAACCTGAGGACCATGCCTTCTCCTATATTGCCTGTTCCTCCAAGGACAGCTATTATTAGCTTTTCAGGATTCAATTTAAACAGACCTCCAGTTTGCTATGTTTTTTCATAACATATATCGAGAAATTATATAACTTCTATCGTTACTCAGTAAATTAGAATATATAATGTTAGATATTCAATATTTTTGAATGTTACGTGTGCATATCTTGAAAATAAGAGGATTAAAATATCTAATTGATTTCCTTTTACTTCCTTTATAATCAGCAATTATTTTTTTGTTATTTTATAGAAATATGTGAGAGTTTTCCTACATAATATTAAATAAATTTGTAATGTTTCCATTATTTACACAGGGAATTTTATTGGGAACTTGAGGGTTGCTTTTATACTTATTCACTAATAAGTAATCAATAGAGAGTAAAGTTCTCACTCAAGAAGTAAAATCCCTATGCACATAGTTTTTTCTGGCTTGCAGAAATCCAGCACAAGTCCTGTTTCTTCCATCGCCCTGTGGAGGTTAATTCCAACAGCTTCAGGTGCAAAACGTCTCATTTCTGGTTTTACACACCTTTCAAGGTTACAAATCTCACATTCATTACAGGAACCAGGCCTTAGTAGATGAGCAAAGGTAAACCCTTCCCTGAAAGCTTCCTGCTCAAGCTCAAACATTTTATGAAAAGAGTCCTTTCGCATCTCCCCCCAGGCTTCAAGGATATCATGCACTTCTGTTGTATTATGCTCATCTACAAGAAGAAGTGCACTGCTATACTCGCCTATAACCTTTCTGAACTCATCAACTGACATAACATAAGGAGGGCAACTCAACCTTTTTCCGTAGCCTTTGCATCCATAAGCACACTTCAGAGAGATCCGGTTTTCAATCGGAATATTCCTGGTTTCCATAAAATAAGCTTTAAGCCCCATCTCTGAAGCCTTTTCAATAAGGTCTTCAAATTTTCCAAGCATGATGACCCCTTTCCAAAAACTATTTTTGTTTTACTTTTTATTTACTTTTAATTGTCCCTTTTTCTAATAATTCTTTCTGTTAGAAAAAAGGTGAGATATACATTGCTCAGGTATCTTTTTATTTTTCATAGGACAATATCAAGATTCTCAAAAAATATGCTAAAATAATACTGATTACATATTTACGTGGATCTTTTCTCTCCTGCCTTCATAAATCTCTATATAAATAACTAAGAACAAACTGAGAATGTTGTTGAGACTAAAAAAGTTCTTTAACTGAAGTGGAAAACCTGACAAACTCTTTCAAAAAAGAACTATGTAAAACTCAATATAGATTCTTTATTTCCTGCAAAATTTTTCTTCGGTGTTGTAAAAAACAATAATTCTTATTGAAAAATCTTGAACATCAGTGAACTTCAGAAGGGATAGTGATGGTGGATACCTACCACCACCTCCCGAAGACTGTATACATTCATTAGTTGCTTTATCTGGAGTTATGCTGTTGGTCTCCAAAAACCAGGAACGTACTGAGGCATGTAACCAATCTTCGATAAAGTCTTCTTTCTTGTAATACCTTTCCAAGATCCAGGGGTATAACGAGATTTACTCTCAACTCTTGGACCTTCTTTTGTCGCTCTCCAGAACCCAGGGATATAACGAGGTCTGTAACCAATCCTTGATGTGACCTTTTTCTCTGTAGTTCCTTTCCAGAAACCAGGGATGTAACGAGGTTTATTCTCTACCCTCGAATTCGCTGCAACTGGACTCCAAAAACCAGGAACATAAAGAGGTTTATAGCTAATTTTCGAGAGAGATTTTTTCTCTGTAGTTCCTTTCCAGAAACCAGGGATGTAACGAGGCTTATTCTCTACCCTCGAATTCGCTGCAACTGGACTCCAAAAACCAGGAACATAAAGAGGTTTATAGCTAATTTTCGAGAGAGATTTTTTCTCTGTAGTTCCTTTCCAGAAACCAGGGATGTAACGAGGCTTATTCTCTACCCTCGAATTCGCTGCAACTGGGCTCCAAAAACCAGGAATATAGCGAGGTTTATAGCCAGTTTTTGTTGTAATTTTTTTCTCGGTTTCTCCTTTCCAGAAACCGGGGATATAACGAGGTTTGTTCTCTACTTTTGGAATCTTATTGACTTTTGTCTCTCTAACTTTAGATGTTTTGTGAATTTCTGCTTTTGCTTTTTGCTTCTTAACCATGTCACCAACCTCCTAATAGAATTTGTTCTCCCTAACTGTTAAATAAGTTATAAAACTATTAAATGCGTCTAAAAACACATTTAATACGATAGATTATGTAGCTGTACATATAAATAAATATTTAATAGTTTGAGGTAGGTATTTGGGCGTTTTAAAAGCGCCTTTTTTGCTGACAAATTCAACACTCATTGACTGCATGTGCGAAAGTTACAAGTCATTCTCAGAGCCTTATGATAGGATGCATTGCCCTGTACAGAAGAGTCATAGAGAAGCTTTACAGGTTTTGGTTTTAAAATTGACCTCCAAGAAAAATACTATTTCTACTTTGAAAAACAGTAATATATACATTAGACTGAGAGGTTTTACATTTATTGCAGAGAAGCAAAAATAGCAATCATTAATATTTCCATAAGTATTTACTATCCTATACTATGGGTTACACTTCTATAATAGATAGCAGATAAACCTAGTAAGGGATCTGCATGATTAAAAAAGTACCTTTAACTGAACTGAAAAACCGTATGATTCGTTTCAGGAAACAGATGAATATTTCAAACCCTGAATGGGAAACAGCCGTAATATTCAGCAAAATAAACCTATATTATTTTACTGGCACAATGCAGGATGGAATGCTGATAATCCCGAAGAACGGAGAAGCAACATTCTGGGTACGCCGCAGTTATGAAAGGGCTTTAGATGAATCATTGTTTCCCAACATAGAACCTATGAACAGTTTCCGTGATGCTGCAAGAAACTTAAGCGGGATTCAGAATACCGTATATCTGGAAACTGAAGTAGTTCCTCTGGCTTTGTATCAGAGATTTCAAAAGTATTTCCCCTTCAAGAATTTCAAATCTGTTGATGCCCAAGTTTGCGCTATTAGAGCAGTAAAAAGCGCATATGAACTATCACTAACAAGAGAAGCTGGAAGGCTTAATCAATACGTACTGGAAGATATTGTACCTGAGATGCTTCGAGAAGGAATCAGCGAAGTGAACTTGGCAACAGAACTATTCTCAGTAATGGTAAATGAAGGGCACCACGGATTGTGTCGCTTTGGCATGTTTGATACGGAAATGTTTCTTGGGAACGTTTGTTTTGGTGAAAGCTCCATTTATCCATCTTACTTTAACGGGCCTGGCGGAAATTACGGGATGAGCCCCGCAGTTCCTCTGATCGGAAGCCGGGAAAGGAAATTACGAAAAGGTGACCTGGTATTCATTGATGTAGGGTGTGGAGTTGAAGGCTATAACACGGATAAAACCACAACATACATGTTTGGATCACCCCTTCCGCAATATGCAATAGATATTCACAATAAATGTGTGGAGATACAAAATGAAGCTGCAGAAATGTTAAAACCTGGAGCGATCCCTTCTGAAATCTACAAAACGATAATAAATAGTCTCGATGAAGATTTCCTGCAAAATTTCATGGGTTTTGGCAACCGTAAAGTGAAATTCCTTGGTCACGGAGTTGGCCTACTGATTGATGAACTTCCAGTAATCGCAGAAGGCTTTGACGAACCTCTAGAGGAAGGTATGGTATTTGCCCTCGAACCTAAAAACGGAATTAAAAACATAGGTATGGTGGGAATCGAAAATACCTTCATAGTAACCGCTAAAGGCGGAGAGTGCATCACAGGAGACAACCAGGGCCTGATCCCTGTATATTGACTTACAAATCAAAATTAGAAAAATAGGGAAGTAATAAAAGATGGAGCTCTATAACTCCATCTAAAACACCTTTAAATTTGCACTTATTCTGATTTTCTTGCAAGCTTTTTCTTTGCAAGCTTTTCAATTATCCCAGTGTCAACTTCTCCACCAACACTCAGTTTCTTATTAACAACCGCGCTTTCCAAAAGGTGCTGCCCAACAAGGGTACGGACTATAAGAGTGGTACGGCCATCCGGACTTCCAACGGAACCGGCTGAGATATCGGCCTTGAGGGCGGTAAAATCCGTGCATACGTCACAGCCTGGGCGGATAGTATCTTTAAGTTCGGCAAGCGGGATAACGTATTGAACTCCATCGTTAAGGGTAATTTCAAGTTTACCTTTAACATCAATACGGCAAACTTTCATGGGTTCGAGTGCATACTCGCTTTTCAGTTTGCCTGTGATCAGCTTTTCATAATCAAAGCTTTCGGTACAGAAGAGCCCGAGTACGAAACGGATGGATTTTTTGTAGGGGCTGACCAGCTGGTGGTCGGATTCAAGCATCTTGCGGACAGCCTGCACTACGCAGGGGACTCCCACAACTGCGATGTTCCTGCACTTCATTCTCACGACGGCTTCTTTAAGAGAAGAAACCAGAGGGACCCACCAGTTGTAGCGGCTTCCTGCCTGGGCAACAAGGGCTTCACTCTTGGTTATTACCATTGAATGTGGTTTAAGAGTCCAGGGATCTTCAGTAACCGTAACTATAGCATCTACAAGGCCAGCATCCAGGGCATTTGTAAGGATGGCAGTAACCGCTCCTCCACTCTGCTTTCTTGGGACATCAAACTCGGCTTTTCCAGTAGTAATTTCCAGATAATCTCCCAGAAGACTGGTAGGTTGTTCATCGAGTCTCGGGCATACCTCATAGCAGGCTCCGCATGGTACATCATCTACAGCGGCTTTACAGTAATTATTGCTTTTTGGGTGTGTGGAATTACCACCTGTTTCAAAGTACAGGGCATCGGCAGGACAAACTGCAACGCAGGCTCCACAACCTGAGCAGAGATCTTTGTCCCAGACTTTTGATTTGAGGTCAAGATAATTCTTACTAATTGGTTTACTCTCTGCCATTTCTAATCACTCCCAGACATACTTGCTTGCAAAAGGCCGGCTGCTTGCAGGTCCTATCTTAGTGTAATTTGTGTCCAGGAACTCCGAGGCATCATACCCGAACTGCTCGCAGAAGCTCTTTATCACCGGAGCTATACGTTCTAAATCAGCTTCCGTAAATTCGAACTTCTTGGCTCCGACTCCAAGCAGATAATCGTCCACATTCCCACGGATAATTATCTCTCCTCCGTGAATTCCACTTCCTATGCCTCTATCTGTCATGGATTTTTCTTTGCCGATACCGAGCACAAGCACAAGGCCGCCTGCCATATATTCTCCTAGGAAAGAGTGAGCGGTTCCACCGACTACAAGTATGGGTCTGGCTTCAACTTCATACTGTTTCATGTGGATTCCGCCGCGGTATCCGATATTATTCCTTATAAAGACCTTCCCTCCCCTCATGCTGTGGGCAACAGCGTCCCCTGCACTTCCGTGAATCACAAGCATACCACTGTCCATTGTGTTACCAGGAGCATGTTCAGCGTTTCCATTGATTATACAGGTGGGCCCGCTCATGAACATTCCTAAATCTCCTCCGGGAACGCCGTTAATTACGATGCGGACCTTACCTCTTAAGCCATCTCCGATAAAGCGCTGGCCGAGTACATTGTCGAGGATTATTTCCTCTGCCCCGTCTGCAACTGCAGCCCTTATTTTCTGATTTAAGGGGGTGTAGTGCATGCCTTTAGCGTCAATTTTTATCGTCTTCATGTTCAGGCCCCCGCTGGCAGTACATCAAGAATTTTAAGCATTCCCTCATCGAGCATGTATCCGCGCAGGCGGTCTCTATTCCCACGCAGGCTCTCGATACTGTTGATGCCTGCAGCGCCCATGAGTTCGCTGAGTTCCAGGGTCCAGCCGTGTATGAGGTTTGAGACCTGCATTGCTCCAGTATCGGTGTCAAGTCTGTTCACAAGGTCGGGACGTTGGGTAGCAATTCCCCAGGGACAGAGGTTTCTGTAACAGTTGCCGCAGACTCTGCAACCCAGCGCAACAAGGGCAGCAGTTCCGATGTATACAGCGTCTGCTCCAAGTGCAATTGACTTAGCAAGGTCAGCGCTACTTCTTATTCCACCACTTGCAATGATTGAAATTTCATTTCTCACGCCCTGATCTCTTAGCTTCTGGTCAACACTTGCAATTGCGGCCTCGATGGGTATTCCCACATGGTCTCTGAAGACCTTAGGAGCTGCCCCGGTACCACCGCGGAACCCGTCAATGACCACGGCATCTGCAGAAGAGCGAGCAATGCCTGCGGCGATGGGTGCCACGTTATGTACAGCCGCAATCTTCACGAAGACCGGTTTCTTCCATTCAGTTGCTTCTTTTAAGCTCCTTATAAGCTGAACTAGGTCTTCAATACTGTAAATGTCGTGGTGAGGAGCCGGACTTATTGCATCGCTTCCCAGAGGGATCATACGGGTCTTGGAGACTTCCTCGTTTACTTTCTCTCCTGGAAGGTGCCCTCCTATCCCAGGTTTTGCTCCCTGTCCGATCTTGATCTCAATTGCAGCACCCCTTTCAAGATAATCAATGTTAACACCGAAACGCCCTGAAGCGACCTGGACAATCATGCGGTCTTGATAGGGGTAGAGTTCCTTGTGAAGTCCTCCTTCTCCTGTGCCCATGAAAGTTCCGGTTTCTTTTACGGCTCTTGCCATGCTGAGCTGAGAGTTCAGGCTAATAGCTCCGAAACTCATGTGTCCAATCATGATAGGAGTATCAAGCTTGAGGTTTGGAGCTAGTTTTGTTTCCAGTTCCACTTCTCCACTTTCAGTCTTTCTGAATTTAAGTTTGGATGGTTTCTTTCCTATATAGGTCCTGAGCTCCATAGGCTCTCTCAGGGGGTCAATGCTCGGGTTTGTGACCTGGCAAGCGTCAAGGAGTAAGCGATCATATATAATTGGCAGGTCTCTGGCATTTCCCATCCCGGAAAGGATTATTTTTCCGCTACGTGCCTGATTGATTATGTCTTCCCTGGCTTCTCTTGTCCAGATGGGGTGGCTGCGGTAGTCAACTGGTTTTTCTGTGAGGCTTATTGCATCCCTCGGGCACATGGCAACACAGCGGAGGCAGGCTGTGCACTTCCTTGATTCTATCAGGATTTTGTCGCCTTCTCTGCGGTAAACACCGTAGGAACAATTTTCAATGCAGCGTCCACAGTCCATGCACTGGTCACGGTCAATGCTGACCTTAAATTTTGGGGGTACACTTCCAAGCGTCATTCAATAAACCTCCCTACAATGGGTTCTCCTGCTCTGGGAGTGTAGACATTCTTGACCTCTGGATCAAGGACCCTTATTGCAGCTTCTTCACTGGAAATATATAGTTTGCTTCCGTTTTCGCCAACAACCAGAGGGCGCAGTTTAATTCTATCAGTAAAACCAACAATACCGTTGTCCGTTCCTACTACGATTGCAAAAGGCCCATTCATGAGGGCAGACCCATAGGTCAGACGAATAGCTTTATTTAATGTGGCTTCTTTTTCAGGCATTCGATCGATCTCATCCCAGAATGGAGGAGCAAGAGCCCGAACAACCATTTCGTGGGAGAGTTCGTGCTGCCTTCCAAGAAGGTCAAACAAATATGCTACAACCTCAGTATCGGTAAATAAGGTACATTTGTATCCGTAACCCTCAACATAACGCTGGTTTGTACCATATGAAGTGATTTCTCCATTATGCACTACTGACCAGTTAAGCAGGTTAAAAGGATGAGCTCCTCCCCACCAGCCAGGGGAGTTTGTAGGATAGCGATTGTGGGCAAGCCAGATATATCCTTTATAATCTTCGATCCTGTAGAAGTTTGCTACATCTTCTGGCCAACCTGAAGCCTTGAAAACTCCCATATTTTTTCCGGAGGAAAAAATTGTAGCTCCTTTTATATTGGCATTTACCTCCATGACTATGGAAGTAATAATGTCTTTTTCAGAAGCCATCTTTTCTGCCATAATTTTATCTGAGGGCTTAAAGAAATATCTCCAGGGGATGTGTACCTTCTTTATGCCTGCCTGCGGGGTGGTCGGGATCTCTTCCTGGTGAACAATTTCTCCCCGCTCTTGGAGGAGCTCATCAACCTTCTTTTTTGGTTCAGCCAGGTTGTCAAAGAAAACATGAAGAGCATAGTAGTCTGCATATTCGGGATATATCCCATATGCAGCGTAACCTGCCCCGTCTCCACTACCTCGTTCGTTCATGAGACTGAGGGCGGCTTTTATACTCGACCCGTCCATTCTGGACTTCGTTCTATCTATAAAGCCTATTATTCCACACATATTGATCACTCTATAAATGAATAGAAATGAATGTAAAGCGAAGTGTATTCATTGATGCTTTCGGGATTATTTCGTGGCTCATTTTTGAGAAATAGTTCAAAAAACTTGCCAGTTGATGACTGGATCTCAGCGGTATCTTTTATGAGTTCGCATAAATCAGGATTCTTCAATTAAATTTGGCAATATTAATTATTTAATTAATATGAATAAGTAATGACGCTTCCATCTGTGATTTATCTCTTTAGCGAGAGGTTGCGAGAGTTGCCGCTAAGGGAAGTAAGTAATTTAGTACCTATTTGGCAATATATATATGTTTCTTTTTTCCAGATTAAAAGCTCTTGAAATTATGCTGTAAAAAAGGCTTTTTGTCCCTTTAATCTCATTTTAATGCTCCATAATTATTTCTTTAGAGTAACTTTTCACAACATTGTTTCTTTTTTCCATTTCAGAGCCTTAGTACAATTTTTGTGTTGAATAGATTCAAGATGTCTGAGATTAAAAAAGAAATACTGTTGAAGAATACAGGATTTACTAGGAAAGCATTCTTATATGATATTTATATCGATATTTTTCTCCCTGATTTAACTTTAAAGAATAATGTAAAAAAGGAATTGTCCTTAACGAAAGGCAAGTACTGATAAAATTATTTTATTCATAAAATTGAAAACTTTTCTAAAAAGAGCCGCATATGCCGGAAAAGGTATACTTTGAAAATAACCTCATGTTTAAATTTCCTGTTGAATCTGTTGTAACAGATTTTTCCGGCATATGTAGGATCAAGATATCTCTGTGTGCTTACAGCATGGGGAGATATTTAGAAAGCTCCCATGGGTGAACTATTGCTTTGTACTCGTTCCATTCTATCTCCTTTTCACAGAGATAGTGACTGAAGACGTGTTCTCCGAGAACTTCTTTCACGAATGCACTGCCTCTCATTTCGTCAATTGCTTCTTTGAGGTCTGCAGGAAGGGAACGGATGCCTCTTTCATTACGTTCTTTTTCCGTGAGATGGAAAATGTTTACGTTTGTAGGTTCTCCCGGGTCAATCTTATTCTCTATCCCATCAAGTCCAGCTCTGAGCATCAGGGCGAAAGCAAGGTATGGGTTGCATGAAGGATCGGGACATCTCAGTTCAACTCTTGTCCCATTGCCACGAGTTGCGGGAATACGGATCAAGGAACTTCTGTTCTTTGAAGACCAGGTGATGTAGACAGGAGCCTCATATCCTGGAACTATTCTTTTGTAGGAGTTAACAACAGGATTCGTAACAGCTGCAAATTCCCTAATATGCTTTAACAGCCCGCCAATATAATGCATTGCATCCTGAGAGAGCTGACTTGGAGTGTTAGGGTCATAGAACACATTCTTGCCGTCCTTGAAAAGAGACTGGTTGCTATGCATGCCCGATCCGTTTACGCCAAAAAGAGGTTTTGGCATGAAGGTTGCATAATACCCTTTGTGATAGGCGATTGACTTTACTACATATTTGAAAGTCACAACATTATCTGCAGTACTAAGTACATCGCCGAATCTAAAGTCAATTTCATGCTGTGAAGGTGCTACCTCGTGATGAGAGGCTTCTATCTGAAAGCCCATATGTTCGAGGGCGTAGTCAATATCCCTTCTTACATCTTGAGCCCTGTCAAGAGGTGCGAAGTCGAAGTATCCTCCCTGATCTGTTAGTTCCGTGGTTGGATTTCCGTTTGCATCAAGTTTGAAAAGGAAAAATTCAAGTTCAGGACCTACATTCATCGAGAAGCCCATTTTTTCAGCTTCTTTGATTGCACTCTTAAGGACGTATCTCGGGTCTCCTTCGAATGGTCTTCCATCTGGTAGATATACGTCTCCGAGAATTCTGGCTACTGCACCTGTTGCAGGTCTCCAGGGGAGGATTCTGAAAGTAGACGGGTCAAGTACGAGTTTCATGTCAGACTCTTCAATCCTCGTAAAGCCCTGGATCGAAGATCCATCAAACATCACACCGTTTTCAAAAGCTTCCTCCAGCAGTTCTGCAGGAATTGCCCAGCTTTTGATGATGCCGAGTGTATCCGTAAATTGGGTCCGGATAAACTTCACGTCTCGCTCTTTTACAGCCTCTAACACGTCTTCTTTGGTTGTACACTTTTTCATCTGCACCATTTGATTTCATCCTCACTAGGCATTAGGTAACCATTTACCTACCTACTGTTATATATACTTTTTTATTGATTATTTTAAATAAAGACTCTAAAAACTTCAGACAGATAGTATAGTCCCTAAAATTATTCACTAAAAATCCCCCACTTTAGTATATTATTTCTAATATCTTATATATAAAACTCATTACTTAGAGGAAAAATTCCTTAATAAGAGTTAATCTTGACCCCTGTGCTTTTCCCGATATATAAAAAGGCTTTAGAAACCTGAAAAAAAATTGAAGTATTATTTAATCCAAAAATTAATATTAATTGAGGTACAGAGTATTCTAAGGGTCCCACATGTTTAAGAATGTTAATATTTCTAAGCTTCTTGCTTCGATATTGCTCTGCCAGCTTGCAGGAGTAATAGGCTCTGTATTTACAGCTTCATCTCTTGAGAACTGGTATCTTCTACTCGAAAAGCCATATTTCAATCCTCCTTCATGGGTCTTTTTCCCAGTTTGGACTACCCTTTATATATTAATGGGAATCTCTCTTTACCTCGTTTGGGAAAAAGGACTGCAAAAACCTGAGGTCAAAAAAGGAATATTAATTTTCGGTATTCAGTTAGGCCTTAATTCTCTCTGGTCTTTTCTGTTTTTTGGCCTAAAATCTCCTTATTATGCATTTATAGAGATTATTCTTCTCTGGTTTGCAATCCTTCTGACAATACTTCAGTTTAGAAAAACCTCTAAAACAGCTTCTTATTTATTGCTTCCTTATATTGTATGGGTCAGCTTTGCAGCAGTACTTAACTACTATATCTGGATTCTAAATTGATGAACTTTGAACCAGGAAACTATATAATGACTCTACGAGCTACTCAAAATAGGCTCTCGATCTAGCTAATATCATAATCAGAAATTCTTTTTCCGATACGAATTTAAAATACTTCCTGATAGAAAAATTATAAAGAAAGTTTTCCCTAGATTTCGGGTGAACTTTCAAGTTTAAAGATTAAATACTTATTTTGTAGAGGTTATAGAGCTCCGCATCCGCAGCTTCTTCCCAGCAGAGTTGATACACGATGTCTCAGGTGATGAATATCGTCTTCAGACATCTTCTCAAGTTCTTTCTTATGTTCTTTATCTATGTGGTCGAACATAGCTTTTTCGACCTCCTCAAGTTCGTTTCCGGCAGCCATAAAATTACATTTGAAACCCAGATCGCCGCATTTTACTATTTTCATAAAATCTCCTCTAACAAACAGATGTCACAAAAATGATCTCATTGATCTAAATTAAGTATAATAAAAATTAATAGGATATAAAATTAAGTTTTAGAACACTTCTTAAGGGAAGATTTTCCTTATTCAATTGGAATATTTCTTGCGCAAAAAAACCCCTCTTTATATGGAACCTTAATTGTAAGCATTCCTTTATTATTTACAGCAATAGCCTTTTCGGGATCTACGGGTCCGTCAAGGAAAAACGAGCCAAGATATTCAACATTCTTACTGAAAGCCTTCAGATAGAAACTATTTTCATGCATCACAAGAGTTATGTGATTGTTTTCTACATCAGGGAGTTCAATTTCTATAGTAAGGTTTTCACGTATATCATCATGATACATCGCTATAATTGGAGTTTTGAGTATCCTCGGTATAAGCTTATCCATAGCGATTTCTCCATTTTAAGATACTTGCCGTGTAATTTATTTCATTATCGGTTTTAATGTACTGTTTTATCAAAATGTAATGATGGAGTTTTTTGACTGTAACTGAACGTATTGTGAGTACTTTTACGAGCATTTTTTGCAGCTACTTTTTCCGAGCTTAGTGGGAAACGTATCTTATAACTATACGGACATTTCGCATCTTTTTATTCAGTCTTCGAATGATTATTTTTTATAATCGTTAAAAGAAATATCTTTATTTTCGGGCCCTCAAAGAGAAATCTAAAGCTTAAGATATCATAATTCATCATCAAGATACGCATAGATCGTTAATAATGGCCAAATGTCCCACAAAATAATTTCCCTAGATAAAATCACCAATTAACGTATTTATATGTATCTTCCTTGCATAATTCATATACTCAAAACTTGACATTAGGTTTAATCTAAAATATAGATTAATAAATAATTATAGAAAGTATTTGGACAGCTCTAAGATTTGGTTCTATTATCTGATTCCGAAATAGATTTCATAGTATAAGGAGATCTTTCTCACATTTATTATAATTCTCTGTTTTAAATAAGAAACTGAGATAGACAGCGAGGATGAGAAAAGGAGAATTTGTAGCAAGTTTAGTTTAACATGTAGAACAGAATTTAGTAACTCATCAGGTGTCTTGTAAATATTTAGAACAGATAGTAAAGAAATTCCTGATGTTAGTTTAGAATCTTAATTTCCTATTTATATAAACCTTCTTAAACACAAGTATTTGTGTGAAACTATTAAGATATTTATTCAAACTTAGTACTTTCAGCAAATAAACTATCGGGCATCACTAAACATTGGGGTCTAATACACTTTAAAAAGCTGTGTATGACACGGAAGTGGGGAGTTGACATTTATGACCGCAAACGTCATAGAAGTAAATAATCTTGAGCACAGATACGGCGACTTAAAAGCAGTAGATAATATTAGTTTTACCGTAAAAGAGGGAGAAATATTCTCATTTCTTGGTCCAAATGGAGCAGGGAAAAGTACCGTAATAAACATTCTCACCACACTCAGGAAAATCCAGAAAGGTGAAGCAAAAGTAAATGGTTATGATGTAGCAAAAGATCCAAAAAATGTAAGAAGATCAATAGGCATTGTTTTTCAAATGATGTGCCTTGACTATGAAATGACCGTGTGTGAGAATCTTGAGTATCATGGAAAGATCTACTCAATGCCAAAAGAAGAAAGAAGAAAAAGGATCAATGAACTTCTTAAACTAACTGAATTGGAAAGTAAAAGACATACCCTAGCGAAAGACTTGAGCGGGGGCATGAAACGAAGGCTTGAGCTCGCAAGAGGATTAATGACAAAACCTGCGGTTCTTTTCCTTGACGAGCCAACAATAGGTTTTGACATCCAGACAAGAATGAGGATGTGGGAGTATTTGAGGGGAATTAAAAAGCAAGGCACGACTATATTTATGACTACGCATTACATGGAAGAAGCCGACCAGCTCAGTGATAGAATCAGCATCATTGATCATGGAAAAATTATCGTAACCGGGAGTTCAATGGAGCTGAAAAATCAGCTTGGTGAAGACCTTCTTTATCTGGAAACCACCGATAACAAAGGTGCTTCAGAAGTTTTAAGGACTATTGAATCGGTAACATCAGTAAATGAAGATTCTAAATCCCTTAGAGTAATGCTCGGGGTAGATGTCACGCATATATTACCCAAAATTATGGATAGTATCAGACAAAAAGGGATAGAAATCACAACAGTAAATATCAAAAAGCCTTCCATGGATGATGTTTTCGTTCATTATACAGGACATGATTTAAGAGAAGGGGAAACACAGGAAACAAATGAAAATGGCGAAACTGTGGAGGCATTAAAATGAGCTTCGCGTTTCAAGCTATATACTGGAGAGAAATGGTAAAGTTTTTCAGATTCAAATCAGTACTCCTCAGTTCATTAATCCAACCTGTAATGTGGCTGGCATTCTTTGGGCTTGCGATGTCAAAAAGTTTTGATAATCTGACGTCTATGCTTCCAAGTATTCCAGGTGTTCCAACCGTCGATTATCTTTCATTTATGGGAGCAGGAATCATAGCAATGGATGTGCTCTTTAGCAGTCTTTTTGGGGGCACTACTCTCTTATTTGATAAGAAGTTTAGTCTGTTAAAAGAGACTATTGCAAGTCCGATCTCACGACTCAATATCGTTCTGGGAGTTGGACTTTCCGGAATGACAAAAGCCTACATTCAGACGGCTATTATAATCGTATTTGGGGGACTAATCGGAATGGATTTCTTTAAAGGATATACTCCGGTTCAGACTCTTATCTCAGTCGTGGGGATCTTCTTTTTGGTGGGTATTTTCACGCTAGGATTTCTATTCCTTTCGGGAGCAATTGCGATTAGCGTTGAGCAACCCGAAGGGATGCAGTCTATTCTCACGTTGCTAAGTATGCCTTTATTCTTTGTTAGCAACGCACTTTATCCAATTGATTCTTTCCCTGATATCCTCAAATTTTTATCAATGTTTAACCCACTGACCCTGCTTGCAAATGGAATCCGGTATTTCGCTTTAGGGACTAATTTCTCGGTAATGGGAGGTCATTATATCTACACGACAGCAGACATTGTCATGTCATTTCTGGGGCTTACATTGTTTGCTCTCGCAACTTTATCTGCCATACTATGGAGATTTAATAAAGTAAACATCTAACTACTTTATTTTTTATTCCTTTTTTTCACTACTTTTTTTCTCAAGAAATTACTTGCTTTTCAAGACATTTTTGCTTAAACTAAACTTGGAAGAAATTTTAAAATCACTTACTACAATTATTTCCTTGAGACGTTTCAGGGATTGACATTTGAAACGAAGAATTCTCTTTACTGAAAAATAGAGGATAAATAAATTAAAACTTAATTTTAGAATTTGCGTCGTTTTTGATAAAGCACTAAATTTACTATCCGTGGAATTTTTGAAATAAGATCATAAATTTTGCAAAAAATGAATACAAAGGGCTTAACCTTTAAGCCATGTACTTCCGGAATTATTATACTAGATACAGTTAAAAAGATGTCTAATGAAGATCAGTTTTTAAGCACATCAAAAATTATCTTTCAAGAGAGAAAGTTATTCATAAATTATATAAAAGAGAATTAAGAACAAGCTGATATCTACAGAAAAGTACCTATTGAGATACCTGACAATAACTTGATTGAAGGTACCTGAATAGGCATTCAATAAACTGTTGTATATTATGTACTTATTTTAGAGTACTAATCAGATTTATAGTGGCGGTGATAATTTATTAGGAAGTCGATTCTCTTTTCACATACCTCTAAAGGCACGTAGAGAATTTCCTCCGATCTGTATAAACTTTATTCTTGTTATTTCAAAGAAGAAAGCAATTTTTGTGTAAGTGAAGAATATAAACATTTTAATCTCTCCCCTAGTTTAAAGTACCTCTTTCCATCCTTTGTTTGTATAAATTTTGCTAGTTTAATGAATTGATTTTGAATTCGTGAATAATATTTCTCTTTTATAATTTTCCTCGTTTCTCCATCTTTGTGAAGATAATTCATGTTTCTCATTTATATCTTCTTGAAACTTATTTTTCTAATTCTTTTTGATCTCCCCTGTTAACTCTCACACCCCTCAACTACATCTGTTTGAACTAGATAAGTTTCAAACCGTTTTTATCGATTTTTACTCAAAGGTTGCAGGTTTTCAGGAACTTTATATTGCTTAAAATCAAGCACTAAATTTCCATTCAAGACTTAATATTTGACTCATAGATGACTATAAGTTAAGTCTTCCATATTGCGGTAACCTTTGATTATCAATATTAAACAAGATCTTGAATTTATATATACTGTAAAGAATGATAACTCCTTACAAATCATAGTGTATAAATATTTAGATACAGATCCTCGCTTCAAAAATTAAATTGTTTGCCATCGTCCCTTCCAAAATGAAGGAGTATATTTAGGGCGAAGTATCCTGTTTCCTATAAATCATCAGGTATTCTTGACTGATTATATTAAGCTAATAATTGAAACTCTTTTTTCTGTTTTCGATACGATTTCTTATTATGTTTGAGTTTATCAGTGTTACATTTCAGTAGATCAAT
>CAZLNG010000065.1:0-11437 GCA_964560735.1 uncultured Methanosarcinales archaeon
GAACCGCCGGCTCCACCGCCGCCTCCACTGCTGCTTCCACCGCTGCTGCTTCCACCGCTGCTGCTTCCACTGTTGTGGCTGCTTCCGCCGCTGCTGCCTCCGCTAGAAGTGCTTTTTGTCTGTACAGTTATTGGAACGGCTTTTGCTACAGTTCCATTTACATTGCTTACCGTAAGGACAACATTATAGGTACTTGCTGTAGAATAAGTGTGGACTGGCTCCTGGTCGGTTGAGTTAGTTCCGTCTCCGAAGTCCCAGAACCTTAATTCTGCATTCTGGGAAATATCTTTGAACTGCACTGTGAGAGGAGTATAGCCGCTGGTAACATTGGTACTGAAGTCAGCTACAGGAAGAATTACAAATTTCTGTACATTTAGCAGTTGAGTAGATGTGGTTGAGCCGTTTCCATTAGTAGCTGTCAGCTTAACTGTGTAGTTCCCTGGAGTATTGTAGGTGTAGACCGGACTCTGCACACGAGATGTTGAGCTTCTATCGTATCCAAAGTCCCAGTTCCATGATGTTGCACCTTGAGAGAGATCGGTAAATTGCACAGTCAGAGGAGCATAACCGCTGCTGACGTTGGCACTGATAGCTGCTGCAGGAATTATAGGATCAGGGACATCTATGAGAGGATAATTGTCCACTATATTTTCTTGAACATATACGGAATCAGCAAAGCCGTCGTTGTTTGCGTCAGGAGTGATCTGGGAATGTCCGGTATAATCGGGTTTTGCCCAGAAGTTACCTCCAAGAGTTGGGCCTCCCATGACGTTTCTGCCGTTCGTTCTTACTATATTCCAGGTACATGCCGCATTTTTACAGTTTGCATTCACAGCGTTGAAGAAATTGTTGTTATATATGAGATTATATACACTTCTGGGACACAGGAAAATACCCTGAGCACTGTTCCACTCAAGAGTGTTACCTAAAACAGTGTTGTCTACAGAAGAGTTCAGAGAAATACCCGCGAAGCATTTGGAGACCTTATTCGAGGAAATGGTGACATTGTCTGCAAGCGAGAGCATTATTCCTTCATAGGAGTTCTCTGTAGCTATATTATTGGAAATCTTATCTCCAGTAGAGCTCATTACATAGATGCCTTTATTATAGTTCCCGATCGCGGTATTGCTGTCTATGTAGCTGTTATTCGAATTAACCAGGTAAACTCCGTTACCAGCATTTGACTTTAGATAGTTACTGTTAACGTAGTTATTGCTTGCATTCTCAAGGCGAATACCGTCTCCATAGTTAGTATCCACAAGATTGGCTGAAACTGTATTGTCTCTTGAAGCTGCTCCTAATAAGAAAATACCTCTAACGTTCTGGAATATTTTGTTATTTAATATTTTGTTATTGGGTGCAGATTCCACATAAATGCCGGTATTCGAGTTTGCACCTAGTTCATTATTCTCAACAGTAT
Source organism: uncultured Methanosarcinales archaeon (assembly GCA_964560735.1). Lineage (GTDB taxonomy): Archaea > Halobacteriota > Methanosarcinia > Methanosarcinales > Methanosarcinaceae > Methanosarcina. Next base: position 1,421 of record CAZLNG010000065.1, read on the forward strand.
TATTATATGCGCCATTCGCCAGAACAATACCGTTGTAATTTTTGTTTACTTTGTTGCCAGAAATCTGGTTCCCATTGGATGTCCATGTGAAGTAAAAGCCTGTACTGCCTGTACCAACATTGTTGTATGCATTGTTTTCGATAATTTTATTGTTGTTGGAATACCTCATGGCTAATCCGTATATACTGCTTGAAACCGTGTTCCCTTGCAGGTTATTGTTGTTGGAAAGATTCATGAAAATAGCGTGATTAGCCGAATCTGCTGCGTTGTTCGAAATTGTGTTTCCTGAGGACTCTACAAGGTTAATTCCGTTGTTACTCTTCGAAACTACGTTGTTCCTCAGAATGTTGTTGTTTGCTTTTGTCAGGTAAATCCCAAAGTCAGCGCTTGAGTTTACGTTGTTTTTCTCAATCACCACATTATTTGAATTGTCAATGACCATGCCGTGAGTGGCACTGCCACTTACAGTATTTCCTGAAACGCTGCAGGAGTTAGAATTAGTAACATAGACCCCATACCTCTGTTCTGAAATAGAATTTCCAGAAACTGTGGCAGAGCTGGACTGTTCAACATTTATCCCTCTTCCAAGCTTGGTTCCATCGGTCCTGCTAATTGCGTTGTTTCGGACCGTATTGTAAGGGGAAGTTCTCAGGAATACTCCAAGAGCGTCATTTGAAAATATGTTATTTTCAATTATACAGTTCCTGCTTCCAAGAAGCTGGACTCCTGCCCTGTCAGTTCCTGCTCCACTAATAGTAAACCCTTTGATTGTGATATTCTCTCTGTATTCAACAGTAATCACATTTGCGGCTGTGTTGTTGGCAGCAATTGTCGTATCTGCAGGGTTATCGGAAGCCGACCTGAGCACGAAATTATTAAGATCAATTTTCTTTATATTGATATTCTCATAATATGTTCCGGGTTCTACGACTACTACGTCGCCTGAATTTGCACTGTTTATGGCTGCTTGTATTGAACTTCCTGGCTGGACGCGGATCTCAGCCGCCATCCCGACGCAGGAACTTAGTGTTAAAATTAAAAAGGCTAATAACAAAAGTTTTACTCTGTTTATGTCAAATTCCTCCATAAGAGAATAAGAAATTAAGAAAGAAACTTCCTATAATTAGTTAGGAATTAATTAGAAGTACAATATAAACATATTGGTTATAATTAGTGTTTGCAAATAGATAGTAAATTCACAGGAAGATCGGAAATAGCATCTCTAGATAATGGAAGCTGATACATCTCATTTCCCGTAAACTCAGTATTTTGTCTTTTACTATATAAGTCAGAAAATACATGTACACTTCCCGTTCTTTATTTTAGTTGTTTGAATAAACTGTAAGTCTTCAATACAGAAAAAAATTATGTTTTTTCTGACAACTGTGAGGACTTCTAAAGCCTTCCATTCCGTTTACAAATTTGATAATATGTTAACAGTGAAGAGAAAAATTAATATATTTAAAAAGTTAAATCAAAAAACAAGAGTTACTTTATAAATAATTAAAGATAATAACTGTATAATTTGTATAACCAAGAAAGCCAAATCTTTCATACATTAAAGGTTTTTGTTACCTTTTCCAGAAAAAATGCCCTGACAGAAAGGGACATGGAAAGAAAAAGACATGGAAAAAAAGAACCCCGGACAGAATGGTAGCGGTATAATAAAATCATAAAATAGGGGAGAATCAGATGAATAAAAATAGAATAATTAAAAAGGGAGAAAAAAGAGTGTAAAGGATCATATAGTCCTTTTAAAGGATCTTTAGTCCCTTTGAACATTCTTTTAGATAAAAATTCTCCAGCTCAATAAAAAACATCCATAATGAATTTCTTTTACGAATTTCTTTTACGAATTTCCTTTTTAAACAACTTCTGTCTCAATAGACGGTTTCCTGTTTTTTCTTCATATTATATGCCCTGTATTCGTCCTCTTTTTTATCCTGAAGGCAAATATACTCATATACCGGAAAACTGAGCCTTTTCCTGTACTCTTCCCTGGCTTCAGCCTGACAGTGTGAACAGGCGTAAATGGGAATAGAAACCCCGAAGATTCTGGTGTTACCAATCTGGCTGTGGGCCTGAGAATCAATGGTAACATAACCCTGGCAGTCAGGACAGATCCGGACGGTTTCTTCCTGAAGTTCCTGAATCATATCAGTGTCATAAAAGATCTGTTTTTTCCGGCGGTAGAAGTCCCCATACTTTGCCACTTCTGCCTCAACAAGCTTATCCCTGTTTTTCCAGTTTTCAAGCTGGACTGCGACTATGTCCTCCAGAACCTGCCTGTCTCTTGAAGCCTGCACAAACATGCCCGGTCTGAAATCAGGTTCCCTGACGCAGGAATAGTCAAGCCCTGCCATTGCAAGGATTATGCCGGTGTTTACATAAGGCAGCGCACTCTGGATTGCATAGCCTCCTTCAAGTACTGCCATATCAGGGGCGAGTTTCTCGTTCAGTTTTGCATAGCCCTGAGCGGAAAAGCGCATATTTGCAAGAGGGTCAGTATAATGGTTGTCCTGCCCTGCAGAATTAAGGACAAGTTCAGGCCTGAAATCTTCAAGAATCGGAAGTACCAGAGAGTCAAGCACATAGAGTATGCCTTCATCAGGAGTTGCAGGCGGGAGAGGAATGTTTATTGTCCTGCCCAGAGCTTTTGGGCCTCCCAATTCGTTCATGAAGCCGGAACCGGGATAAAGCGTCCTACCGTCCTGATGGAAGGAAATAAAGAGTACATCAGGATCATTATAGAAAATTTCCTGAGTTCCGTCCCCGTGATGGACATCTGTATCCACGATTGCAATCCTGCGGATCCCATATTTCTTTCTCAGGTATTCGACAAGAATAGCTTCGTTATTGATATTACAAAAACCCCGGTTTCCGTGAGCGACTGTCATGGCATGATGGCCAGGCGGGCGGACAAGAGCAAAAGCGTTTTTAACCTCTCCTTTCATGAGGGCATCTGCAAGAACCAGGCAGCTTCCTGCAGCTATCAAATGGGGAGTTGTAGCCTGGGCTTTGACATCGGGGACGCAAAAATGAACCCTTGCGATATCCCTGAAATCAGCAAGGCGGGGTTTGTATTCGGCTATTTCAGGAAGATCCATCAGACCTTCTTCAAAAATCTGGTCTCTGGTATACAGGAGGCGTTCTTCTCTTTCAGGATGTGTGGGAGAAATTGCCCAGTCGAAAGCAGGGAAGAAGATAAGGCCCGTCTTTCTGGCTTTGCTGCGGTCTGCGGGAAACAAAGGCTTATTTTCTGACCCTTTATCGTTTATTTTTGATTCCATTTTAGTTCCCTCGCGAATCTCAGAATTATTTTCAGCCCCTGTTTCCTGAATTTCTTTTACTTTCTCCGGAGTTTTTCCTTCTGCGTTTTCTTTATTTTTTTCTTCAGTCTGCCCCTCAGTTCCGCCTTTGAGGACATCCATGATTTTTCCAAGCCCCAGTTTCATTCAATCTCCCCCTGCTTCCATCCTGAGATCAAGCCCGGAGAAATCTGCATCTCCACATCAAAAAGCCTCCCTACAGTGTACCAGCCACTGACAACATTGAAAACCTCACTGCTAACAATCTCGGCTTCATCTGCATACTCAGAAATTCCAAAATTTTTAGCACGTTCCCTGAGGAGTTTTGCGGCAAGGACTTCAGCTTCCTCCAAACCCATCCTGTTGAAATTCCCTATATCTGTCAGATTAAGATTGACAATTTTCCCTTCTTCTGCGATTGAATATACTTTCTGCTCGGTATCGATATGAAGGTTCAGAGTAAGCGTGGGTCTTGCAACGGCTGCCCCTATGGCATTTCCTACCTCTGCATGTTCAGGGATAACAGGTTGTGCTTCAAGTTTCTTTGCAATTCCCGAAATGAGCCCTCTTGCGCCGCCTCCTATTCCTACCACATTTTGAGGCTTCTCCTTTTTTTCCTGCAGAACTTCCCATATCCTGTAAGCGGGCTCCTGTTTCCACTCAAGGAACATTTCACTTACAGCGTCCGCAATCATCTGAGTGGTTTTATCCACTATCATAGACGCAGTTTCACTTTCAGATTTTTCTAATCTGGAAGCTGTGATCGAAATTGCCCTTCTGGCACGTTCGAGATCTCCATACTCAACAAGCCCGAGCACTCTCAGGGCATCAGTTGGAGTGGTTTCCTCTCCTCCCATACAGCAAGCAGGACCTGTCCTTTCAGGACCAACGGTTATCAGCTTCATACCACTGTCCGAATCCTTAACCCCCACAACACTGTCCCCTCCCACAGCAATAGAACGAACTGCAAAAGCCCGGACGTGCGTCAGGAAGGCGCCAAGTTTTGCACCTTTTGAGGCGAGAAGAGGCTTTCCTGAAAGGATCAATGCAAGGTCTGTGGTAGTCCCTCCAATATCCACCACAACAGAGGTCTCCCCTTCAGGGGTAAGGGCGAGGGCTCCAATTGTGCTTGCAGCAGGGCCCGAAAAGATAGTTTCCACAGGAAAATCTATTGATTTCTCAATCGGGAGAGTCCCTCCATCGGCTTTCAGGATATAGACAGGAGCTTTGATATTTCTCTTCTCAAGGGCGTTTTTAACTTTTTCAACAAATTCCTGATAACGCTCCCTTGTTGCAGAGGCAAGCATAGCAGTTGCAATCCGCCTCGGAAAATTCAGTTTTCCCGAAATCTTATGCCCCAGTTCCAGTTTGCACTCGGGGTATATTTCTCTGAAGATATTATCTATCAGAAGTTCGTGGGAGGGATTTCTCTGCCCGAATTTACTTACAATAGCAGCCCTGGAAAAGCCCTGTTCTCTAATCGTGTTCACAGTCTTGCGAACCTCAGCCTCGTCTATGGGCTGAATTTCTCTGCCCCTGTAGTCAATTGCGCCTTTGAGATATGAGGCATCAGGAAAACTATAACTCTCAGGGTTAATCCCGGGGCCCGGAACAAGCAAGAGGGCAACTCTATCGGTCTTTCCTTCAGCAATCAGATTTGTTATTACGGTTGTGCTGAATACTACCCTTTCCAGCTTCTCGGGGGAGACATCTCTGCTGATTGCATCAAGAGCTTCAAGCAAAGAATCCAGAAGATTACCCGGTTCTGTGGAAACCTTGGCAGTACTGCATACACTTCCGTTGCGGATAAGCACCGCATCTGTAGTGGTGCCTCCGACATCAATTCCTACTAACATTCAAAATTCGCCTATCCTCACCTTTGTTTATTGTCATTTTTCGTTTTATTTTTCGTTGTATTTTTCATTGTATTTTCATGGTATTTTTCACTGTATTTATGGTATTTTTCATCTATTTTCATCTATTTACAGCGTAATTCTTTCAGTATTTTACAGCAGTCTCAATGATTTAGAAATAGAAATAAGTGTGCGTTTTATCCAAATTATGCATTTTTATCCAGGGTATGCAGCGTCAATCTTAAAGTACTTTTTCCAGGAGTAAAGAACATTTTGCAGTTCATGTTTAATCTATTTCACCATAACGGTTCTAAGAAATTATAGGAAATAAACTGAGGGATTAAAAAAGGCTTAAAAAGAAAACCCAGAAAGGAAAAGAATTCTGACCAACAACTCGACTTATAAGGGATGACCCGTAAGTTATGTGGTTTTGGGACTTAAAACAGGCTGGCACCTTTATCCATCAAAACCTGAGACATGAGAGCTGAGATATGGTTTGCTAAAAAAGAATTTCTTAGTCCCATCTTAATTATTTCGTCTGAGATTTGACCAGGTCTTTCTGGCCCGCCTTTTAAAATCCTTTATCATTAAACCGGATGATAAAGTTTGTTTCTTTTCCTTTCTCAAGCTCAATTGTTCCATCCAGTTGATCGACTAAAGCATTTACGAGCTGCAAACCAAGGGTTTCGGGATTTTTGAAATCAATCTTTTCAGGGAAACAGCCTCCGTTGTCAGAATAAATGAGTGTAAACATGGAATACGTTTTTGAATCATTCTGGTTTTCCCTTCCTGAGACATCACAGGGTTCGAGAGACCTAGTCTCGGGTTCTCTATGAAGTATTATTTTTATCTCTCCTTCAGCACCTTTCGGAAAAGCGTATTTAAGGGAATTTGAAAACAGTTCATTAACTATAATTCCAAGAGGAATTGCGGTATCAATTCCGAGAAACATGGTATCCACATCGAGGAAAAGCTGGATTTTTTCGTTTCTAACCCTGTATGAACGAAGAAGTTCGGCAGTCAGTTTCTTCAGATATGCAACAAAATCGACGCTTGATGCACTCTCGGATTTATGAAGCTCCTCATGAATTATGGACATTGAAACCACACGGTTTTCACTTTCTCTAAAGGCCTCAATAACGTTCCTGTCTTTAAATTTTTCAGCCTGAAGATTAAGCAGGGAAGAAACTACCTGAAGATTATTCTTGATCCTGTGGTGAATTTCTCTCATGCCTATCTCTTCAGCTTTTGCAACGGCTTCCTCGGCTTTTTTCCTTTGAGTAATGTCATAAGCATATCCCTGGATAAAGACTGTGTCTCCAGAATCATTGCATATTTCGTGAATTAATTCATGAACCCATCTTACACTCCCATCTTTTCGCATAATCCTGTAGTCATGCTCCAGAATAGAGTTCCGGGAACAATTCATTTTTTCCCAGCTTGAATCGATTACTGGCTTATCTTCTGGAACAATTAAATCATACGGCTTTATTCTGCCGGAGAGAAAGTCTTCATCCGTATACCCTGTGATTTCCTCAACAGCTCCTTCAAGCAGAAGGGGATTAAAGTCGCCATCCAGTTTAAACGAAATCCCCTTAAAGTTTTGCAAGAATGAACGATAGAGCTCTTCGCTTTCCCTGAGCTTTTCTGAGGAATGTTTGATTTCGGTAACGTCTTTCATAACCCCAAGGGCCCTGCATATGCAGCCTTCCTTATCTCTGAGGAACACTCCTTTATTTTCCACACAAAAATAAGTTCCATCCTTTCGCCGGAACCTGAATTCTTCATTGAATTTTTCTCCTGTATTCCAGCACCTTTTAAATGCCTGCTGTATTCCTCTGCGCTCTTCGGGATGGATATGTTCAAGCCAGTCGTAGAAATCAAATTTTTCGATTTCTTTAAAACTGTATCCTGTAAGTTCACTGGCTGCCCCTGCCCATTCAACAGATCCGTTTTTCAGGTTGATGTCGTATAATAACTGTCCTGTTTGTTCTGCGATAAGGCGGTATCTTTCCTCACTTTTCTGCAATTCTTCTTCTGTTCGCTTGCGTCCTGTGATATCAAGCATTACACCTACGAGTCCTTCTATATTCCCGCAAAGATTTCTATATGTGGCTTTATTGAAAAGGAAGTCTCTTCTTATGCCGTCAGAACACATTACTTTTGACTCATAAACCTGATTTCCTCCCTTCTGGAGTAGCTGCCGGTCCATTCCTTTGTAAATTTCCCCCAACTCTGCAGGAATTTCTTCGGAAAGATCGTCTATGGAATACTCTGTCACCTTTTCTTTTGAACACCCGAGAATTATCTTTGCAAAGAGTTCGTTACAGCCCTGGTAAATGCCTTTGCTATCTTTGTAAAAAACAGGTGCCGGAATTGTATCCAGCAAAGTTTTAAGAAAATGAACTTGAGTTCTGAGGGCTTCTTCAATCTCATTTCTCTCAATGGTCAGCGAGATAAGTAATGCAACTGAGTTCAGGAAATAAACATCTTCTTTTGTAAATTTCTCTTTTTTCACGCTGTGAACTACAAGAATCCCATAAGGCTTTTCCACGCTTCCGATGAGGGCACTTATTCCGCTCATAATTTCCGGATAGCCTTCAAATCCGAGATTCTTAATTGAACCCTTTTCATGCAATTTTTGGAACATTATAGGCCTGCTTGAAAGGATAGTATAGCCTGCCATTGAAGCTGAATCTTTCTTAATTATCTTTCCTGTCTCTTCCAGCCTCCAGCCGATTCCCTTCTCAAATAGAAAATTCCCATCAGGCAGCAGTTTAAGGATTTTGCAGTATTCCGCATCAAGAGCAGTCACAACAAGAGGCAAAATTTCATTCATCAGGGTCTGGAAATCCGGGGCCTTAAGGGCGCCTTCGGCAATCTGAGGAAGAAGCCTGCACTCTCTATCTCTTAAAAAAAGCTCTTCTTCGGTTTGTTTAGAAGAAGTAATATCGAATGCAGAGAGAATAGTACTTTTACCGGCAGGCAAGGGAGTTAAAGTGATAGAGTATGTCTTTTCGCCAGCCTTCAATTCCATCTGTTTTGCCTTCTTTCGAAGATAGGTTTTCCTGACAAAATCCAGCATTTCAGCAGGAAGGCTTTCCCCAACCCGGATTTTGAAAAATTCCAGGAGGAATTTCCCGGCTTCATTTGTATAAAGAACAATTCCCTCTTTTCCAATTCTCAGGACTGGGTAAGGGCTGTTTAAAATAAATTCTCCCATCCAGCTTTCTTCTATTCCATTTATACTGTTGTTACTGTTTATTCCAGAGCCACCTGTTCTTATTTTTAATCTACTCTTATTTTGCAGTAATCTCTCTTTTAGCAGTAATCTCTCTTTTAGCAGTAATCTCTCAATTTATGAATTGCCTTTTTAGAACCCAAAAATCCTGAATCTGCTTCATAAGACATTATTTGTGATAATGTAAATTCTTATAACATATTAATTTTCTGCTAATTTTAGCAAAAAAAATTAAATAAGTTTTAAACAAACTTTGGACGACGCCAGTTTTCAATCGTTCTGAATTTTATGAAAAGCCTGAAATTTAATCCACAAATTCGGAAAGCTATGAAACAATTCTTAAAAATACTAACTAACTAAAAAGTTTATTATCTAAAATTCTTACAATCAGATAGTTACTATCTAATATGTTACCATCTGATATGTTACAATATGAGGCTCTCACTATCTAATATTCCCAATATCTAATATGTTACCATCTGATATGTTACTATCTGGAGCTCTCACTATCCTGTATATCCACTGTCTTGAAGAAGCCGAAGACATAATTAATAAAAATGACAGAAGAATAAAAAGCTGATAAATAAAATTAAAGACAATAAATTGAAAACAATAAGAATCAAAATGAATAGAAGTATTATAAAGAAGGTGTTTTTATGGAAGAATTTTACCATCTCAAAACTAAACTTGAAGGTATGACCGCTTCAGAGCTTTTCGAGTATGCAAAGAAAAAGTATCCTAAAGAAGAGAACCTTGGATTCGGATCCAAAAAAATAGTCGTCAGAAGAATCCTTAATCTTGAAAGGAATCGAATGAATGAACAGGAAAATGCAGAAGTCTGAAGCTGAGAGTCCCTTCCCTGGTGAAGGGATAATCATATACCTTTTCAGGAGAATAATCCTATATGCAGATCAAGGGAATAGCCCGTGATACTCTCAACTTTATTCTCGAAGCCAGCAAGTCCATGGCTCCTGAAGAGTTTGCCGGACTTTTGCAGGAAAAAGACGGCATAATTACTGAAGTTCTTATCCTGCCAGGCACCGAGTCCAGCGATACAAGTGCAGTCCTGAGGCTTTACATGATGCCAAACATTAAAGCTACAGGCTCGGTCCACAGCCATCCCGGCTCAAACCGCAGACCTTCACAGGCTGACCTGCGGCTTTTCTCAAAAACAGGAAACTGCCATATAATAGTGGGCCGCCCCTATGACAAACAGAGCTGGACCTGTTACGACAGGGAAGGAAATATAAGAGATCTCCAGGTGCTGGATGTAGAATTTGAAGATGAAGATATTTGACGTTAAAGTTCGAGTAAAAGTTAGACATTAAAAACAAAAAATGAATTCAGGCGTTAAAGTTTGTTAATAAATCCAATCAGGACTTATGCACCTGAGGTTCAAAATCAACATCAATAGACATTGCAATAATAGCTATGGTTTAGACAGTTGAAAGTTTAACGCCGCTGGTTTTTCAGTTCAACCGCGTAAGCCCTATCTAATGTTAAAGACTAACGTTAAAGATTAATGTTAAAATTGATGTAGGGTCCGGTACTAAAATCTGATACTAAAATCTGATACTAAAATCTGATACTAAAATCTGATACTAAAATCTGATAC
>CAZLNG010000065.1:11537-21936 GCA_964560735.1 uncultured Methanosarcinales archaeon
TAAAATCTAAGATTAAATCAGAATATTTTTAACCTTTTTTTGCCGGCAAAAGTTTTCTGGTTGAAATATAAATAAACTCTTTTAGATTTTGAACGGATACGGCAATTTACGTTAAAACAAAACTCTCATTTGCGGAAAGTTGAACCTCTATCGGGTCTGTTCCTGATTTTTGACCTTAAATTAAGAGAGACGCAAGCTCTAATTCTTCAAATTTATGTCTTCCTTTTTAAGTAGCTACCAAAAACATTTTATTTACAGATACATATTGTTTAGAGGATACATCTTCGCACTTAAATACGAAAGAGAAATAATTTCTTAGAAGAGAAGCAGTTTCTCGTTTTAGAGGTTGTATCCGGGCAAACGTCTGGGGAGAGATGAACCAGATGGCCTTCACATTCTGGAGGTAGTAATCCGAATGCCTACATGCGAAGATTGCAGATTTTATACGGCTATTGATGAGCTAAAAGGCGAATGTTTCAGCCTCGGCTTTGAAGTACGTGGGAAAACCGATTCCAAGAAGTGCCCGGAGCGGGCTTTCAGGCCAAATAAAGGTCCCAAACCAAAAAAATCCGGAGCGGCAAGATATTAAGCAAAAATTTGAGTGAGGAAATAAGTAAAGAAACTTAGTAAGAAAAATAAGTAAGAAAACCGCAGAAAGACAGGGACGAAAAAGCTCAGAAAAGAGGTTCAAAGGTAATATGAATTGAAGAAGACCTCCAGCCTGGAAATAAACTGCCGGTAAGCTTAACAATTTTTTTCTTATTTTGCTTGCCGGAATTAAATGAGCTGAATAAAATCTCATTGAAAATTTGCCTTTATACCTACTTTTTTTTAATTTGAAGCAGGAAGTACAAAACCGGTTGATTAACAAGCTTCATCTGCAACTTCAAGGACTTCCTGAGCAATCTGAACGAGCCTGAACCAGGTATTCAGAGCTGAACGCAGGGAAACTATATCTTCGGCTTTTACTCTCAACACCAGCCGATCTGCACCCTCAAGTGCTAGCCCTATTTCAGACCTTTCCGAAAACTTCTCGTCAAGCTCCGGAAGAAGAACCCTGTATATCGTTTCTGCAGTTTCCGTTTCAAAAGTAAATTCTGCCAAAAGTTTCAAAGAAATCCTCCTGTAAAATTCCTGAAAAACAAAAATTTGGGAATAAATACCTCGTAAAAGGTAAATGCTTCTTAAAACCAATGTTCCTTAAAAACGAATATCCTTTTCTGTCTTAAACGGTCAATACCTCTTAAACCCTCTGAAGTTAAGCTTGAAAAGCGACTTCCCATCCCCAATAAAATCAATCTCCTTTTCTCCAACCGCGATTAAGACAGATCTGACTGGAAGCTGGTCAATTTTGTCGCTTTCAACCCTCTTAAACCGGAAAAACTCCTCAAGAGCATCTGCAATCTCTCCCTGCCCGGAAAGAGCTGGCTCAACGTCCGGAAACCAGTAAGAATCGATTTCTTTTGAATACGAATCCGAAAATCTGATGGAAAAAAGAAGCTTCCCTGTTTCATCATAAAAACTGAGCTCCCCCGGGTTTCCATGGTACTCTCCCACAATGATAAGAGGCCCACCCTCCGCAGATTCCAGAAGTTCCTGCATACCCATTTTTCCGCGCTGAATGCACCTTCCGGCTGCAACCCGCGAAATCAGCTTGCAAAGCGTCTTTGTCTTTGCAGAAGGTTTCCTAGAAGTAGTAAGTAGCATACCCTCCCTGAGGAGTTATGAGTATTTTTCACTTTCGCTTCACGGGAGGATATTTATATTTCATTTATCTAACCTCTGAGGCATATATCTGAACAAAATAGAGACTCAAATATTAAACGAGACTCAAATATTAAACCCCGCATTTTCATTGAATGTTGCAGACATTAAAAAAAGGTAATGTAGTTTTGCAGGATTTATGCAAAACTTTTTTCAAAAATTGCGTTATTCGTAAATGATTATCTTCATCCCAACAGTTATCTAAAAAATTTAAGTTGTTTTGTATATTCTTTTAATCTGGATTGTTCCCGCCCTGCTGAAGGAGAGCAATATCCAGAAGTTCTTCGTACATTTCCTCATCGTAGAGTCCGACTATACTGGCTTCGGATCTGTCCTTGCTGGGATTTCCGTCCCCCCGCATATAAATGTACTTTCCGTTTTCAATACCTATTATTACGGAGGAGTCGGGAATAGGTTTCACGTCAAAATATTCAACAAGGTCCGGGCTCTTGTCCACATCCACAGACATGACCGTCACTTTTCCTTCGTATTCTGCTGCCAGTTCCTTAAGGATAGGCTTCATTCCTTTACATGCCTTACACCATTCAGCTCCGACTCTCAAAAAAACAGGCCCCTCCTGGAGGGCGGTGTTTATCTGCTCAAGAGAGGTCACTTCTATAATAGTATTATTTTTCAGGCTTACGTTTACGTCAGAGTTTATGGAATCTCCTTCTGGAATGCTCCCTCCATCCTGAAGAAGAGCTTGATCAAGAAGCTTTTCGAACACTTTTTTATCCTTTAGCCCGATAATTCTGGCTTCGGATCTGTCCGTGCCGACGCTCCTGTCCCTTTGCATGTAAACATATGTTCCGTTTTCAATACACATTATTACGGAGGAATCGGGAATAGGTTTCACGCCAAAATATTCAGCTATTTCCGGGCTCTGGTCCGCATCCACGGACATGACCGTGACATTTCCTCCGTATTCTTTTGCCAGTTCCTTGAGAATAGGCTTCATTTTCCGGCACTGGCTGCACCTATCAGATCCTACTCTCAAAAAAACGGGACCTTGCTGGAGAGATGTGTTTATCTGCTCAAGAGAGGTCACTTCTATAACAGCGTTTTTCTTCAGGCCTGCATCGGCGTTTGTGATATTTGCCTGAGTTTTTTCAGTACAGCCCTCGGTAGAGAGCACCGCTGCAAGCAGTATTAATAGTATAATTATTTTCTTCATACTGGTCGTCCATTATTCCCCTATTCGATAACTGAGGTTTTAAATGTGTAAACGTGAATATACTATGAGGTTTAGAGCAACTGATTTTTTAAATTGCTTAAATTAAAAGCCCCTGTTTTAAGCTAAAGAATTTGATTTACATTGTATTGTGCATAAATAGACGACAGATGAATATATATGATTAGCCGAATAAATTTTCCTTATAATTAATATTATATAAAACGATTATTGTCTATTATTCCGCTTTATTTTCCAAAATATCCTTAAGTCTGCCTGTGCGTTATTTTAGTTTAACTGGATTTAAAATTAAGGTTTTCTTCCTGGATACTTCATTTTGACATGGAATCGTGTACTTGCATAGCTGACACTGCTTGAACTCCAACCTGCCCGACAGGAACTATCAGGAGTAAGTGTGCTCTTGAATAGCTGACTGAGAAAGCTTTTTAATTAGCATGAAAGTACTTCCACCTTGAGGTACTTTCATTTCTTTATGCCTGCTACTCGAAGAATTTAAGTTTCGCTTACCACATTCCAATCAATTTAAGAGAATACAAAAATAAAATCCCTGACAGGATATTGACTGCTACAAGCTGACCTTTTCTTTTTTTCCATTTTTTCGCTATGACATGATTTCCCCAATAAGCCGTCGAAGTCGCCAGCATCCCTGTCACAAAAGCCACAACAACATCAGGAAACCCAAAAATTGTACTGGCAACGTATGCAACTCCCCCAACTACACACACAGGACAGACCATATTTCCCCTTCCAGTTTTCTTTCTTTATATTACGCTCATTGAGCTTGATACCTGATCCCGTTTTTACGGATATATTTCCTGCATCGGAAAATAATCCGGCTAAATCAGCGTTTTGTCCTTATAGACTTAATTAAATAAAGATATATAAATTATAAAATAAAGATTATGATAGAAAGAATACTTCAAGATATAAATACGCATAGATAAAAAGAAACAGACATAAACATAAGTATCATAGATCAATAGTTATTTACCTGATTATCCGGTTACTTATTGATGAAAAAAGAAAAAGATCAACAGCCAACAATTAAAACTGAGTTTATAATAATTCACTCATCGATTTTAATAAAAACGGCTATTGATGTTTTTTAATCAGGCTGAATAGTTACCTTTAGATATTCGTTTCATCAAAAGTCTGATTATTATAAAAGTTTATGAGTTCCATTGGTACAAATGCCCCGTTATAAACCTTAATTTCCCAATCCATCCAGCAGATTTTTTTCCAAACGTTAATATAACTGATGCACATATCAATTGCAGTAAATTTTGTATGTTCATTGTTGAGTAGAATAACATACATAGTAATACTCACGAGATACTGTTGCAGTCGAATCTTAAATTATCGGGTGATAAAATGGATGCGGAATTAATGAGGATAGGGGTTTCCCTTCCCGATACTCTTCTCGGAAAATTTGATGAAATTATTGAAAAAAGAGGGTATTCTTCCCGTTCTGAAGGCATAAGGGATGCTATCAGGAGTTACATTTCCCACTATGAATGGATGGGAGAAGTTAAAGGACACCGCGTTGGGACAATTGCAGTTATTTACGACCACACGAAAAGGGGACTCTCAAACGCTCTGGCAGACATCGAGCACCACTATGGACAGCTTATAAAGTCTTCAGTGCATATCCACCTTGATCATGACAACTGTTTTGAAGTAATTGTTCTGGACGGGGACGGCGAAGAAATTAAAGAGCTTACGGAAGCCATACTTTCCCTCAAAGGGGTTAAATTCTCAAAACTTACAACCGTAGCGTCGAGTGAAAAAATTTAAAAAATTTAACCCTTTTAAAAAAATTGGTTATCTGGTTCAGAAAAATTATCTGGTTCAGTAAGGTTATCTGGTTCAGAAAAATTATCTGGTTCAGTAAGGTTATCTGGTTCAGTAAAATTATCTGGTTCAGTAAGGTTATCTGGTTCAGTAAGGTTATCTGGTTCAGTAAGGTTATCTGGGCCCTGCGGACAGGGCTCTATTCCATGGGAAGTCTTCTCTCATGGATTCATTCTTACTTACTTCTTCTACATACCCCTTATCAAAGCTAACATCGGACGTTGAATTTGCGTATAAATAATTCCCACCGGCGTTGTTTGAAAGGCAGTTGTGTTCCAGGATGAAAGAATGAGTGTTGTTCAGCTTATTGAAGATGGCATAGCCTTTTCCGGCTGAGCGGCTGGGCTGCGTATTAATAATTATATTCTTTTTTACAAAAGTTGTGTATCCTGATTCCGGGGCTGCAAAGCCTTTGACTCTTTTGTGGGCGATAGCTGCACCGTAGCAGCCGTCAAACAGATTGTTTTCTATTCGGGTATTATGGAAGCCGTTGAGCACTATCCCGCCTGCCCAGTCCGCGCCTTGATTCGTTCCGGCTCTGTAAAATCTGTTATCATGAATGTGTATGTCCTTTGCATCATCTTTGGAGTATTTAGCTCCGTAGCCTGTAATCCAGACGCCTGCGGCATTGGTCTCGTAGAGCAGGTTGTTGTATATTTCTATGTCGTCCATCGGGGTTGACGGACCGTCTTTCTGGACCTGGATTCCTGCGCCTCCTTCTCCTTCTGAACTGATTGTATTGTTATAGAACTTGACGTGATTGGAGTTCCAGATCCTGAGACCGCTGTTTGTCCTGCATGTTATGTTGTTATTCCAGGCTTCCGTATTTGACGAATAGATGACATAAAGGGCATCATGTCCTGATTTGTACACTGTGTTATTGTAAAACTGGATGTCTGAACACTTTGTAACTTTGAGCCCATCCCCGTGGCTGTCATGCATATACATATCGTAGACCTGAATATTTTCAGAATTAAGGAAATGGATAAGGTTGTAATAGCCTTTTCCTCTGGCTTTGTCAGTATTAT
The DNA here is from genome assembly GCA_964560735.1 of uncultured Methanosarcinales archaeon. Taxonomy (GTDB): domain Archaea; phylum Halobacteriota; class Methanosarcinia; order Methanosarcinales; family Methanosarcinaceae; genus Methanosarcina. The sequence goes on from CAZLNG010000065.1 coordinate 17,373, forward strand.
TGTCATGGTTTCCGTCAATCTCAAATCCCCTTATGGTAATATCACAATTTCCGGAGCTGTCCATCTGTGTGATTACAGGTTTTTCCAGGGGCCAGTTGGCCTTGTCCTCAAGTTTAAGCACAGCTGTGGAATCGCCTTCCAGGATCGTACTGCTCCCAATAAGAAGGCTGTCCGAAATTACGTATGTAGTGTTGCCTTCCAGATGAACGGTTCTATATTCAGGGTTTTCTGCCACATAAGCAAGAGCCTTATTTATTTCTACCTGATCATCAACACCGTCGCAATTGAAATCTCCGCTTCCATTGGCGGCTACATATAACACTTTACCAGAAGGTTCGGCTGACAGGAAAATAATTACAAGTGCTATTAAAAAAGTTAAAAGTAAGCCGATAATTATTGTTTTTTTCCGGGTTCCCCATATGTTGGTTCGTATTTTTTCTTCCATTTTTCATCCTCAAATAAATTAAACTATATCTGTCATATATTAAAAAAATTTATCTGTTAAAAAGTGAATAAATGAAAAATAAACCTCTATTTTAGAAAAAATCTTAGAAATGTTCAAACCCTGAGCATGTTTCGGGATCGGAAAATAGTAGCCAAAAAATTCCTGAATGAATTATAAATGTTTTAAACCCACAGGAAGGCTTCTGTTTTCTGCTAGAAAGGGAAGAATTTACCTGAAATTAAAGAAAAACCTGAAGAATTTCAAACATAATTATATTTTTACAGTATTAGTATGACAAAATTTTTTATATTGAAAATAACATTTTAAGTCTTGAATTAAATTGATAGTGAATAAGCAAACCACCTTAAGTTGAGAAGTGTCTAAATGCCACTTCACAAAATTATCTACTAAAAAACATAGACCCCGAAACCCTAGATAAATATAAAACGTCAGACTAAGGTGATAACATAAACCCCGACCATCCCAAAGATAAAAATGGAGCAGAAGACGAAAACCTCAACTACCTCAACTGTGACTGCTTTGATCTTTCGGAAATTCCCCTTCCGAAGACAAATAATTCTGTACATTTGATTCTGAATTCCCTTGACAAAAATATTGCAGACTTTTATACTCTGATGAAGTTCACCCCCTACCTTTCTGAAAACAGGTTGAATATTGAACTGCTTAAAAAAAGCATGGGTATTCACAGAGACTTCACAGCCCTATTTCTCATTACCAAGGAAGAAATGGTATTCACCAACTATTCTGAGTTCTTAGAGAAAATAGAGAAGTTTTTGTTCAGGGGAGGATCAGGCACTAACTGCAGAAGCTACACCTGCAAACTATGCAAAATAATAAGTGAGTATAAGACAGCGTTACATCGAGAAGGATACCTTCCTGACCCGAAAATAGTCTATTGTTAGGCAATTTAATTATCTTTAATTTACTTATTTTACTTTTTTCCCTGGAACTCTTTCCCTTACATTCTTCTTTCCCTGGAACTCTTTTCCATGATATTTTTATTCAACAAGCTACGAACTACTCCTGCCTCAAGAGCCCCCTCCTGCTTCAAGACACCCTGAACCTCTTAATCAGGATTTCGGAGCAGAGAGATTAGAGTAGCAGAACTGAAGAGGCGAATAGAGCCAAAATAAAAGGACCCTGCAGGGATCAGGCAAAATAAGGTTTTGTAAAGTCAGATTCTGACAAATAAGGTTCAAAAATCTATTCCGACAAAACAATGTTACAGGAGATGAATTGCCATTGACCTAAAGGCTCAGTGTTTTTAAAAAGGCAGACTTAAGGACTGAAAGAAACCAAAAATGGATCTCTTATTAGACCAATAAATATCAGGGGGATTAAATGGATACATTTGTGGGTACGAGTGGCTGGTACTATGAATGGAATAAAAAGAAAAATCTTGATTGGTTTATCCAGAATTCTGGCCTTAACACAGTCGAGCTTAATGCCAGTTTCTACAGGTTTCCCTTTCCCAATCAAGTTAAAAGCTGGAATATGAAAGGGTCAGGACTGAGATGGAGCATAAAAGTTCACAGGTCGGTAACTCACTGGCGCCAGTTGAGTGAAAGTTCACTTGAGGTCTGGAATGATTTCAGAGAACTTTTTGAGCCTATGGATCATCTCATTGATTTTTATCTTTTTCAGATGCCTCCGAAGTTTGACGATGCTAAAAAGGCGCTCAGGTTTGCGGAAGATACCGGGCTTGGAGAGAGATTTGCTCTTGAGATCAGGAATAAAGAATTACTCGGAAATGACAAACTATGCTCAAAGCTAATGGAAAAAGTAACCCTTGTCTCTGTAGATTCCCCGGATTACCAGAACCGACTATTTCCCGGAAAAATAGTTTACTTGAGAATGCATGGAAGAGAAAGCTGGTATAGCTACAATTATTCGCAAAAAGAATTTGAAGAAACTCTGCACAGGTTAAATGAATCAGGACCTGAAAGAGTCTACATATATTTCAATAATGATCATAATATGCTGAATAATGCCAGAATGGCTTTAGAAACTTTATCTAATACGTAAACCTGGATGTTTTTCCTTAATTTTTAAAAAGCTCTCTTTTCAGGACATTAAATGCAACATTTTATGCCTCAAGATCCTGTTTATTTTTTAATCCTAAGATGGTTACAATTGTCAACCATTAATATGGATAAATTATTATATTAAGAGCTATATTCAAAGTTTGATAAGGAGATTCTGAAAAGTCAAAAGTTACATATCTTAAATCCCTAGAAAAGTACATGTCTTAAAATCCCCCAGCTGTAATTTTTGACATTGTGATCCAGCTGTAGTTTTTGACATTGCGATCCCACTGTAAGTTTTGACGTTTCAACTAATAGCAGTTGGGCTGCTATTATCCAGGACTCCATATATATTAAAAAGAAGTGAAACCCATGTTCTGGAGTAAGGAAGACATTGTAGAAAGGCTTGGTAAAATTTCCAGAACGCTGGAAGACATCTCAATAGAGGTTTTTGAAGGCGTACCCCCGGAAAACGATTTTTTACATAAAATTAGCTTTTCAAAAGAATACTGCACAGATGTATCCAATGGCTGTGGAAACCCGCAAAGTAATATAAGCATAGAACAGGTAAGCATGGAAAAGGAACTCATGTATCCTTATATTGATGGCTCTCTTTCGAATGAGTTTGCTATTCAATCAACCCAGTACCAGTATATGCTGCCTTATGAAATCCTCGGCTATGGTATCAAGAAAGAGTACAGAATATACCAGCCAGAGGAGATAAAAACTAAATATCCTGTGGCTTACAAACAGCTAGTGGAGATCAAACAGAACCCTGAAGCCGAAGGAAACGAACTTTGCTGTGCTGACAGCTACCGTCTGGAAAACGAGAGTTTTCTTCAGTATATAAACACGCCAAAAATAATCGTTACCAACAATGTGTATCTACAGGCTTCGTACGATCAGATAGGCCGTTATGCGTTTGCAGGCGGGGTAGGAATCGTTCTTGGAGACCCCACAATCTACCACTATGTGACAGCTGTACTTAATTCCTCAATATCAAGAGCTTTTCCTGAGATCTTGAACCGTGAACAGGTGCAAAACAGCAACAGGCTAAACCCTAAAATGATGAGAAGGTTTCCAATTCAGTTCCCCAAAAACCAGATTACTGAATCCCTCATAAGCACACTTTCTCGCTACCTGATTTATCTTAACAGGCAAAAAGATCTGTCAAAAGTTTACTCCCTACCCGGTTACCAGAGTTTGATTGATTTCTATAAGAGAATTTCAGACATTCTGATCCTGGATACTTATATTACAGATGACCTGGATCCAAAGTTTCTGGAGATTCTTGCAGAAAATATTACTTCCTCTGGAGACGAATTTGAATACAGTGATGATATAAGTCTTCTCATCGGGTTGCAGGAAATAAAGAGAAATATCCTGGACTCGAATGATTTCAAAAGGTGCAAATTCAGTAACGAGTTCACAAATATTCTGGCGACCCTGAAAAACAGTCGTGTCTGGTAAAAGGAAGTTTCTTCTAAAACTTACAATTTTTCTTTTCCGAAAGCCTTATTTGTGAACTAATTTTTAATTAGAGGATAGCATTAAAGAGTTAGCGGTATATAGCTCAAACTGGCTGGTTTACTATAAGATAGTTTGACCCGCTGTGCATAGTTTAACTCTTTGACTTATTGTTTTATCCTTATCGGTTCTCCTGTACCCATATTTTGCTTTTTTCGTTCAGTAGTGCCAGGACCAATAACCTGAGTTTCTTATCCCTTTTACTTTAAAAAATAAATCTATTAAAGTAAAAATAACCTGCATATCAGTTACAGACTCTTGAGGATTTTTATATTTCAGCTCGGAAGTTGAAAAATTCTGAATGTATATTCTTTTAAAGCTTTCCTGGATGATGAGACAAAAGCTATCACTTTACTAGATATGACTAATTTTAACTAATTGAACACCGATAATATAAACCATTGAATAGCATTCTTGATATAGAAGCATTCTTTAATATTTCAGTTAAATCTTCAAATAAGCCTTTATTATCTTATTTTTCTTTCATTAGGGGTGAACTATGATCAATTCCACAGATTCAGGAAAAGAAGAAATTTCAGAGGAAAAA
>CAZLNG010000066.1:0-21846 GCA_964560735.1 uncultured Methanosarcinales archaeon
TCCGGAAGCTTAATTTCTTTAAATAAATGCGACATAGATTATAAACCTTTATTCATATATATAAAAATGGATGGTTCTCAATAAATCAGTGCTTTTATAAGGAGATAATTCCTGTTGACACTTTATCCACAGGCCAATAGCCTTATTTATTCAGACCTGCAAACTCACCTCCCAAGCTCAAGGCTCAATGCAATTCGTCAGTCCACCCAAATATACCAAATTTTATTCAAAGGGCCGCTAAAAAAGCTACACTTCAAGAGAAAAGTATTGTGAAGTGGATGCTCCTGTATCTCCAACATGTTAAGAAGATACAGGATCAAATGTTTGCCCTGCATATGATTGATTGGTGTAATTTAGGAAAAGTTCGGAAATATAACACTTCGGAGTTGATTTTTGCAGGGCAAACAAGTTCTGAAACAAAATATTAGAATTAGGCTAAATATAAATATATTTGCAGTTTTACTTCCAGATGTTATTGAATACTTAAATAAGTGTCACGATGAATCTCAGTAAAGTCTTGACTCGAAATATACCTTTTTTATGTATCTATTACTATAGAGACTCTTCAGTAGAAATAAAACGGTATTATATTTTTTAGTATTTATTTAGTTCAAGAATAAGATGTTTTGAGAAACTTACACGTCTTTAAAAATATATTTCATATGTGAGTGCAAATCCTACCTCGCAGCGAACAGACAATACATCAATATTCCCAAATTTATCGACATCAGAAATACAATCATGGATTTGCACTGCCCTCTCTTTTGGAAGCTCATAAACATTTTATAGTATGTTGAATATCCTAAGTAATACTTTCTAACTTTTTGTTAGATGTTTGCTGATTACACTCCCACACATAAAAATATTGTTTTATTGACGTGTGCTTTGAGTTGCTGATTTTCGATTTAACGATATTATCCCCTAAAATGCAGCAACCCCCAATGTTTGAAAATCCTGACAGGAAGTTAGAAAGGTTATATTCTTTACAAAAGAATGGAGCCAGAACTATGAACAAAAATAACAGAGTAAAGGTAATATCCCGGTTTTTAGGAATACTGCTTTGCCTGATACTTATACAGTCTGCGTGCGCTAAGCAAGAGGTTTCTGAAGAAATTTTAATTTCCGAAGATGCCACTTACGAAGATGTAACTAATGAAAATGCCACAGTACATACCATAAACCCAACTTATCATTACACATATCTAGTTGCAGGAAATAGCGAAAAGTTTACTGTTAGTTTTAAAAATGAAGGTAATGAAACGCTTGATGTAACGCCGAAAGTAGTGCCTCTACCTGATACTGGGAGCAGCATAAACGAAAGCTGGGTTACAATCTCTCCAGCAAATGCAACAGTAGAACAGGGCTCAGTACAGGAGTTCACAGTTGAAGTAAGCGTTCCCAAAGATGCGGAAAGTGCAGCTTATCAAACAGCTATAGCCTTCACCGATGATCTTCAGCCAAACTCCACACAATATGTCAATTCAATGTCACTTTATGTTTCGGTGCAAGCTAATCCAAAGATCGAACTTCAAACAACTTATCTCTCCGATGTTGTTAAGCCAGGAACAGAATATGAATACATGGTAAAAATTAAAAATGTGGCAGACAAAGACGTTACCATTGATCCTAAAGTGACCAGCTACCCATATGGTATTTATTACAGTACTTCATCCAGTACAGTTCGTCCGATTGACGGTGAAGCTATTGTCGCCCCTTCATCATCTAGTACATTTGGCCTGAGTAACGATGAAGTAATTATCGAGGCCCCTTCAGTAATAGAAGCAGGAGAAATAGTTAACATGACCATTAAGGTGCCTGTTCCAGAAAATGCGACAGGTTATTTCGATGGCTACATAGACATGAACGTTGATGGGAAAACTAACGACGGATCAAACTCACAGCTGAGCCTGTATCTGAGAGCTATGCAACATCCCGAGGTTCCCTACGTGAAAAAATTCAATACCACAAGTAGTACTCCAATAACAATTGAAGTCTCAACCGATTCTTACGATCAAACCACGGGACTGCGTATTTCTCCAAAAATCGAAGAACCTTCGTTTAATGTGAATTTGAAATGTAATTCCTGTCCTATTTGTATAACTCCTTCAAAAGTAATCCAGACCAGCAATGTAAATATCGGAGAGAACTATTTCCGCTTATGGGCAATGGATGAAAAACCAATATATCAAAACGCAAACAAACATTATGCAGAAACATATGTAATTCCAGGAAAAACTGGAGAATGGGAACTCTCAATTTTGCCACAAGATATGGAGACTTTTTCATACTCGATAACATTTGGAGAAACTGAATGAAATAAGGATTTTGTCACTTAAAATCCTGTTTTCAAAACTTATATATCTATTAAAAGATACTTTATATGTAAGTGCAAATCCCTCAGTATCGCGAACAGACAATATTCCCAAATTTCTAGACATTATAAATATACTCAGAAATTTACTCAGGGATTTGCACTGACCTCTCTATTTTGGAAATTTGCATCCTTGAAATAAATTTTAAATAGTTATAGATGTATTACTATTTTGACGCGTAAAACCGGGCGTCAAAGTTTGTTTCATAAATTCCAGGTGGGAGGTCTCCTCTCCTACCTGTCTACCACTAAACTTTGAAAGAAATAAAGTACGCACCAGTACATCATATACATATAGAGTTTTGAAGTGTGTGGTGCAAGTGTTCTTTTGTTAAATTTAAACGATTAATCCAAGTTTTATGTGTGTGTAGCGCAAGTGTTCAACTTCCCTCAATAGTGTTTTCTTGGTTCTCAAAGAACATTTGTAACACTTGCAACACTTGTATCTCTAGTGCATATTTAGATAAAGCTCAATAATTTATTATCAATTTTGAGAAAAGCCATTGTGTAACGTTTAAACAAAATATAACTGATCCAATCCCAAACAAAAATCCGGTTGTAAACCTACGATTATTAGTGCTTTGGTTATATCCTATATATTGTAATCCTCCATCTATAATCATAGGCAATGCTAAAACAAAGCACGTTTCGTAATCGAAATATATTGTATCTATATCTAATATAAAAGAAAACAGCTTAGAAGATATAAGATAAATTAATCCTCCAAGAATAATTCCTGTGCATCGCGCACATAAAGGTAAGTGTCTATTTTTATAAACAAAGCATCTTTCAGGTTCTGAATGGCATAGCTTGGACTGTCTTAACCACATATTGATTTGTTTAAGGTGATTATTCAGTTTTGCCTGTTTTAAGTTCATAACCGCAGTCCGAGCAAAACTTACTATCGATATCATTTTGTAGTCCACATTTAGGACAAACTCTCACTTTTTTATTTGAATTATTTATTACTAATTGTTGTTGCTGTTGCTGTTTTTGGCTTCCGAAACAAAATTTAAATATAAAATAGCATACAAATAACCAAAATAATAATGAGATTATTGAAGAAATCATACCTATTGTAGCTCTGGGGTCTGCAATGGCTGCAATAGTAAATATAACAGCAATTATTATGCCTATATATGCATATTTGGCATTTGGTTTCTTATCGAACTCTTCAATTTGTTCTTGTAATCCCATGATTGAGCTTCCTGGATTTTTGACATGAGCTTATGATAATCTTTTTTTTGAACCAATATTTTGAACAAAAATATGGCTCACTCGTAATCGGAAAGAAAATATGTAAATAGTTAAAGAGATACTAATTATTAAAGTCTTTATATTTGTACATCTACAGAATTATTATATTTAGAAAAAAATCTACTATTTTTATTCATATATTTCCAAAACTTCCACAGTAGTGTAATACTAAGTGACTTTTCTTTAGTTTGTGAAATTATTCAGTTAACTTACTAGATATTTGCATTTTCATTTTAGAATATGGGAAAATACAGGATAAAATCAAAAGATTAAAGGCAAGTTCCCACTTTATCCAAAAAGGATTAGAGATATTTGAGGAATTTTGATGAAAAAAATAGCAATAGCGGTAGCTTTGATTCTGGTAGTAATTGCGAGTGGATGTGTTTCACTCACATATGACGTGAAAGTAGATAAAAAAGGGGAATTTGATAAATTTGACACCACGATGAGAACAAGTACAACAGTATATTCCTTGATAAATGAGCAGATAAAGGAAGATAAGGGAAAATCATTAAGGCAATATGTTCAAGAGAAAGGTGGAAAATTCTCAGAAGTTCGAAACGGAGACGATGTTGAAGTCAAAATATCAGGAGTTTATGATGAAGGTGTAACAGTAGAACAAGTCGATGGATATATGGTGTATAATGCAGATGTAGACCCTGCAGAAATTGATTATTATCTCGAAATGCCAGGCAAGATAATTGAATCAAATGCTGATGTTGTCAATGGAAAAAAAGCCGAATGGCATATGACTGAAGGATCAACACGCAACATTTACGCAAAATCCGAAATTCCTACCGTTCCTGGGTTCGGATTCTTCAGTACTATAATTATGCTCTTGATTGTAGTATTTGGGGTGCGGAAACGATGAGTAATAAGAGATAATTGAAAACATGTTCATAGTATAGAATAGAGTACAAATGTATTACTATCAACTATTTAGCCAAAGTTCTCAATAGATTATGGATTTTTAATTCTCCTTACCTTATTCCTAATCGAGAACACTTAGAACAGTTTCAATTGAGAGGGATAAACAAAGAAAAGAGGAAAAAGATCAAATAATATACATAATCTCTTTTCTCCTCTGTTGATTACATAGCCCTCTTATTAGAAATGTTCCATCTGCTCCTTGTGATCTTATGAAAAAGTAACTACATACTTAAAGCTTAATTATATCTTCTATAAGTTGCATCACTTTTTCTCTCTTCTACGAGACTAATCTAGTCATATCGTGAAGTAGTCATGACCCGCTTCTTCTTTGTCTATTTCTTCTATTCTAATGTGACCATTTGATGTTAAACTTTCTCCAACTTTTTGTTTGTTCATAATTTCGTGAAATGGTATATCCAATTGTATTGATAAATTACTATCAGTTAATCTAGGTTCAACTTTCCCTCTCTTATCTTTGATTAACATACCAGCCCAATGTGGAGGCACGTAAATAATGGTATTTATATCTTCCATTTTATCTGCATGACCGAACCCAGAGAAATATGCTTTACCATCAAGCCCATAATCACGTTGGCCGCCTACTTCTCCAGAAGCACTTATAAAGTCGCTGAATTTGTCTTTCTTATACTCATAATTGTAAGTGTAATAATAACAAATACTCACTTCTGATTCAGGATCATCTGTAGTTAAATTAATTTGATAATACTTGTCTCCATCATCAGGAATATCAATTCTCAAAATTCCGTCTTCCAAATCCCTTTCATAGCTATCATTATATTTTTGTATAACACTTCCAATTAGCGAAAAATCCTCATCATAAATAAATTTTTTATGGTCTTCTCCAGAAACGCTTGTATCAGATTCCCCGTGGAATAAGTTATTTTCACTAATTTTTGATTCATCAACAGCCGTAAGAGTTGAATCAGTATTTTCATCTTTTTTTTCAGAGGAGCCCATAAAAAAAGATGTTATTTCATTTTTTACTATTGTTCCAAAATTATTGTGATCTCCAGTGTTGACAATTGTATTATCATTGTTGGAGCCTCCATCCGAATTTCCAAGTCCATATATGCCTCCAAATATTCCGACAATTGCTGCAAAAATAGTCAAAATTACAGATATATTTTTCAACGATTTATCTATAGTCACGCCTCCAAAAAATTAAAAGATAGCATAAGTAACAACAAAACTTATCAATTGTTTATAATGAATAAAAGAAATTATTGATCAGAGAGCTCGCAGGATTCTGCTACTCAATTAAAGGAATAATATCCCATATTACATTAATTACTATGAAATGTCTCAAAACATATAGAAATATATATGACTTTTATAATGTTACGTATAAAAATAATATTATAAATTACAAAAAAAACTAAGAAAAACTAGATCCAATAATTTACTAAAGATGAGGAAGAAACGAAACCAATGAGGTGGATTAACCAAACAGCCACCCTCCGACCTTTTTATTGATTGTAATAAATTTTAAATAATTTCAAATGTATTATAATCTTGACGCGTAAAACCGGGCGTCAAAGTTTGTTTCATAAATTCCAGACGGGAGATCAGCTCTCCCGCCTGTCTACCACTAACTGTTTTTGGCCTAATATATTTTCTATTAAATATTTTAAAAAAATAAAATAGTGTTGATAACAATATACATATTGCACGTTAAGTGCGTCGGAGTTTCGAAGAATTGGGCAGGGATTAGTCACCCTGCCCCTCGCCTTCTCACATCTACTTCTTCCAATCAGAACCTTTCATTTTGGGCGGGAATCCCATAATGAAATATTAATTCTTTTTTATGGAGTCTTTATCTAGGTTTGTATTACACATCTAACAATGAAAGTCCATCCATGAGATTGCAAATAGCTCCTAAATCCAATATTATACACGCATTAAAACGCATACTCGATTATACACCATATATTCTGTTATTGAATTTTCGAATTACATAGAGCGTGGTTCTATTAATAAAACTCTCTTATTATTTGAATAAATTTATAAAGAATATCCAAAAAATAATAAATATATGAAAAAAAGTAATTTAATAATCACATATTACAAAAAAATCTTTCTTTTGTTTTGCATCTTCTAAGTTTTCTATTAGATAAGCATTATTCATTACGGAAGCAAATATAATAAAAATTTGGCGAAGTCAGAAAAACTGTTAGCGAAGTGAGATCTTGAAATATTACAATCATCGAGAGGTATACAGGCACTATAAAAGAGAAGACTTAAACGAGTGCCAAGAAGACAAATATGAAAATATAAACTTGAAAAAAATAGAAGGAAATAATTCCGAAATTAAAAAGCTATCAATAATTTTTTTTATTGGCTTTGTTTTAATTTCTCTTCCTAGCATTACATGGTCTGGAGTTGAAACATATTTTAACATAAATTATGTTGACCATACATATCTGGATGGATCGCCTATTATACTAAGCAACAATCCAAATGCTGTTGATCCTACTTATGAAGAACTTATAACATTTCTAAAGAATAACCAACCCAATCAAAATGGATATGATCTGCATCCTTTCTTGCGTGCACAAAAGCTACATGACAAAGCCGAAGAAGTAGGGTATATGTGTGCCTGGGTATCAGTTTCTCTTGAAGAAGGAGAAGAGCAAGTATGCAATGCTTTTAAAACAGCAGATAGAGGGATTGTGTTTGTGGATAATTCCAACGGGAATAGTGTAGAAAGTAGGAGTTCTCTTGTAGATGTCAACATTGGGGAACAATATGTCCCAAGAGATATGCTCCATGGAAGCGTGAGGTATAACCCTGTGGGAATAGTAAAAGATTATGAGATTTACTGGTAAACTTCATGTATTAACAATTGTGATGATTACATGGGAATGGAACGCAATATCAATATTGCGTATCCTCCAAACCATTCCCAGATATGTCAATTACTTCTTTTCATCTCGCCTAGTAACATTGTAATAAAATTTAAATAATTTTATCAACCATATTATACTGGCGCAATATGCAAGCGCTGGCATATCACTTGGAGCGGGAGTTTTCCACATCCTCCCGCCCTTAGCCCTCTAATCCAGGCATATACAATACCAGATTTTATACTGCGCCCAACCTGTGAGGTCTAATTCGCTCCAATGACCATTCCTGGCACACGCTCACGTCCCATAAGTCAAAACAGATATAATGAAAAATAGTCCTTCAGGAGTATTACCTGAAGGGGTTAAATCACTGGAATAGGGGCAATTACAAAGAATTGTTAATTATTATTAAATGTTACGGCTTGAATTCTCAATTTTAAACACAAAAGATAGAAGTAAGCAATTTATATAAACATGTAAATCTAACAGCGGCAATATTTATATATTTTAAAAGATATTCATCCATTCGTTTAAAAGTTGGCAAGAGAATCCCGCCTAATGTGGCAATCGGGCGGGGTTCAACAAATACACATATAAGAGGTCATTTATTCTTTTTTGAAGGCTTCAATAAGTGATAACTCACTATAAAAGTCAAAATTGTCACTAAAAACCAATATACAACCTCAAGAATCCGTTCACATCTACTCACAATTTTAGTACATGTTAGACAGTGATATATATTTTTCTATTTTTATTTCTCCTTTTTTAATATTTTTTCCAGCGTTATTCATAGATTATGATTTTCAAAACATAATAATAATATTTAAATACTTATAACTCTCCCACTACTTGATTCATTGAGCCTGTGGATCAAAACCTTTCATTTTGGGCGGGAACCCACTCTCTCCCGCCCTATACTCCAAATTTTGAAAATGGTTTTAATGGATGATTTGAAGCTCCAATAGAAAAGTTATTTTTTGTTAAGGCATCTAATACAGCCATGTACTTGACATCTACTTAATCATTTGGAATATCGTTGATATGTAAGCTCTAAATTTATTTTTTTATTTTAGCATGAGTCTCATACATTGAGTCTGTAATTTGAGACTTAAGATAATCATCATTTAATATTCTAAGAATTGTCCAGATATTTTCTCTAGTTGCAACAAGTCTATTATTTTCTAAATTTACATTTAAGTTAAATTGACCTATAGTATCTGTAATCTTTTCGATATTCATATTATTTAAGTTGCCATTTTTTAAAATTCGGGCAAATTTTTTAATCATCCTACTATCATTTTTACATAAAGAAATTAATTCATTTGAATCTTTTAATATTCCTTTATTTTTTATAATTTCTCTATTATTATCTATCTCTTTTTCATAATATTCAATAAAACTAAATAATAATTCAAAATAAAATCGACAAAATATAAATATATTCAGATCAGAAAAATCTTCTTCATCGTTTGAAATAAATGCTGCGTCATAGGTTTTGTCTAACACTACTGCATCATCATTGAAACTTGTAAATTTGCCATCCTTTATCGACAATGTAATTCTATTGGTATCCAATAATTTCTTCGGTGAATATTTTCTGAACAAGTACAACGTTTTATTATCATCATTATTCCTTAATTTTAAAATATATCCAAATATGTCTTTTGTCGTATTTTTATTAAACTTCTTAAGTCCAGCACTTGCAGTCCCTTTAATTAATTCGCTTAAATACGGGACTTCACCACATTGCAAAAATTCTGTAACTTCTTTATCGTAATAGGAGGAAATTCCATATTCTACACATTCAGATTTACATTTTAATGCTGCTGAAATTTGTTTAGATGCAACTTCCACGAGACTTCTGCCTATAGTTGGATCGATATCCGTTTTTACTAATTTATATGATATCTCTTTTGTTGTATCATCTTTTGGACGCTCTATGAAAAATAGGTTCGCAGAATTTGAGTCTGCTTCATCTAAAAATTCTTTAATGACATTTATCATCTAATCACTTCTAAGAATGTATTATCATCAACCTCCTGTATACTTATTTTATCGCCTATTTTAATATTGTCTTTTTTAGTGATTAAAATGACTTCATATTCACTAATTTGAGATCCCACAGATGGATCGTATAATGTTACTTTGTAAAATTTGAATTTAAAGACTAATAACATTGGATTTATATATAAAAGATCAGAGTTTAAGCAAATTACGAAAAGTACTACCAACAAGACAAGTATTGATAAAGAATCCTGCCACTTAGTCATATCAAAACTAAGAAAGGCTATTAAATATGGTGTAAGATAAGTTAGAGAAGCATCCATCTTGCTCTCAATTTTTATAATTCGCTGTCCACTCTTATAGGTTTGTTTTCTAGTAATACTAAAAATAAGAATCCAAATAGAAATACATAATAATATTATTCCGCCAAAAATTAAAGTTATGACTTTATTCGAATAATTTTGGATTGCAAAAATAAGAAACATTGGGATATAAGAACTGAGAAAAAGCAATATCTTTACCCAAAATCTCATATTTATTCTCCAATTATTTTTAATTTTATACTATGAAGTTCATATCTAATTAATAAACTATAGATCCTTTTTTATGTTTAATGCGCTCGCTATTCGTTATAAGTTACACGAAAAGATGAATGTAAATCTAGTCTTTAGCTGCGCCTCCAGATAATTAAGAAAATAAGACTATATAATAGAAGCTAAAAGATGTAAAATAAGTTTTTGTTTACGCTCTTTAATTTTGAACATTTATTCACTTATTCTCACTTTTTAACTTAATGAGCAAGCCTAATAATGGAATACAGATATTATATAATTTATCATCATACACGATAATCAAAGCTCATATCTACGTGATCTCCTCTTTTCTGCAGCACGTCAAGGATCTTCACAAACGTGATAAACGCTGTGACAAGCCCGATGCCTATAAAGATCCACGTAAGCCATGATCCTGCGTAAACCACACCATCACTAGCTACGCCCGAAAGCAGCGAGAGTCCTGATGTCCACCAAAATATAGTAGCGACTACACCAGCTATGGTATCCGTGTAGTTGTTTTGATCGTGAATCCACCAGGAATATCCTGTACAAATGAGCGCAAGGATGACTTGCACTTCGAATATGTCAATTGGTATCATTTTCTTAACCTCAGTTTTCCGGAATAAATATCCTGTAAACGATGCCTGCAGTACCCAACACCATCATCCACAAGAGAGCTCCGCCCCAGTATGCCGGGAGAACCGTGGCGACGAACGCTCCTGTAAAACAATATAGTATTGAAATTATGACCGTAGACCCCTGCCGAGACCACATACTCAGGTAGGGGAGGAACCATAATATAAGGAAAAATAAGCCATCCCCAACAGAATCGCGATATACAGAGCTTATTCCGCCCATAAAATCCCAACTGGTCATATTCGGCTTAAACACCTTTTCGACATACAGACCATATCCTCTAGGAGCGTGGAGCATCACAGTGATGTTTTGCACCGTTGTTGTATTTCCGCCGACTCCAGACGCAGTTAGAGTGACAGTATAATCCCCTTCTGCAGCGTAAGTGTGCACAGGATGTTGCTCTGTTGAATTATTACCATCTCCGAAATCCCAATACCAGGATGTTGAATTTGTTGACTTGTCTTCGAATTGAACATCAAGAAGAGAAACACCGCTATATTCAAAAGCCGAGTTTGGTGCATATGGTATTTCGAGAACTGTAATGCTAACATCCCGAGACATTAGCTCGTAGTTCTCAGAATCCGTAGGAGTGAAATCCACATGAAGCGTATGAGTACCAACAGGGAGAACTGTGCCTATTGCCGGAGTGTATGTAAAAGATCCTGGGATTGAAGCTACAGCATTGAGTTGAACTGCTGATAGAGCTGTGCCATTGTAGATAGCTGTAGGATTAGACCAAGTTAGAGTAGGGATACCAACACCTACAGTAATATACACACTCTGTGAGGATGATGCATAGTTAGAGGAGTATGGATTGAGTGTAACAGATAATAGGTGTGTGCCTGTTGGAAGTACAGTACCTGCAGGTGGACTATATATCAAGTTCCCATTCTGAGATCCCACTGCATTGAGTTGAGTACCAGACAAAGGAGTGCCATAGGAAATATCTGCAGGGCTATTCCATGTGATTGATGTTGATGCTGGGTTTACTGTCAGTGTAACGCTTGCTGTAGCTGTGCTATAATTCGTTGTGTCAGTTGGTGAAAAAGTGGTTGTAAGAGTAACAGTACCAGCATCATAAACATCACCGACATCCTGGGCATAAGCAAAAGATCCTGGCACATTAGCCGATGCACTGAGCTGAGTTGAACTTAATGGAGTCCCGTAAGTTATTGGGCTTGGCGTCGCCCATGTTATAGTCGGTGCTATCTTGTTTACATTAATATAACCTGTTTTTGTCTCTCCATCACCTCCAGCCGCATTTGTAGCTGTGAGTGAAACAGTGAAAGTCCCAGATGAAGTATATGTGTGTACCGGGTTCTGGCTGGTTGATGTCTGACCATCTCCGAAATTCCAACTCCACGAAGTAGGTGATCCGGTACTCTCATCAGTAAACCTTACGGTGAGTGGTCTACCACCTGATGTCACATTTGCCGCGAAATTAGCGACAGGCGGAGAGATGATTGTAATATAACTCGTTTTTGACTCAACACTATAACCGGCAGCGTTGGAAGTGTTCAAAGTGACATTGTAGATGCCTGATGCGCTGTACGTGTGTGTTGGATTCTGTTGAGTTGATGTTTGACCATCTCCGAAATCCCAATTCCAAGCTGTTGCACCGCCTGTTGTTGAATCGGTAAAAGCTACAGTCTTTGGCGCTGCGCCTGATGTTGAATTAGCCGAAAAAGCAGCTTGCGGGACGCTTACAATAGTTCCGTTTATTGTTATCGTTGGTACGCTCGCTGAATACTTTCTTAGGAAAACATAATCACATGATTGATTTTGTGATGTTGATATGAGCGTAAAACATGGATACATTGTCTGTACTGAGTTGGTGTTTGCCGCTGATGAAGCTGAACAAGTCGTTCCTGCACTTGTTGTTGCAGTCCAATAGTTTGTACTTCCAGACTTTCTGAATTCAGCAATACTATATCCAGATGGTGCTGTTGATGGTGATAATGTTACATCAGCATTAGTGGTTGCATTTCGCGAGTATCCATAAATGTACGAATAGTGGCGGAGTGACACTGATGTCGATGACCCCGAGATAGTGTCACGTGAGCTAGTGTCGGTGTAACCACCGAGACGTACTCCATTTGTGTTTCCATTGATTCTTTCGTGTAGGAAATACTGGCTTGCGTTGTACGACTGCGTTGACTTCGCAACAACACATCCACCGGTACTGTTTGTTGTTGAAACTGTGAGTATCCCACTTGATTGTGTGGCTGTGGCGGTATATACATCCCAAAGACTTGCATTGAGAGATGCTGAGCTAAAATCATCAAAGAATTGTGGAAATGTAGCCTTTCCATTAGATTCTGATGCTGTTTCACCGGTGATATTCCATTCACAGTAAAGGTTTGTAGTCGACGAAGGCATCTGAACCCATACATTTGCTGATGTGGAAGATGTGTAATTTTCTATCCAATAAGGTACTGAAGTGCCACCGTAGAAACTGGTATTTCTAGCGTAAAAACGAATTGCAGCAAAATCAGAACCCATACCGGATTTGTAAGGTACAGGGATCACTACCTGATATCCAGCATCAACACTGCTACTGAGTGATATTGGAATGTAGGAATAGCCAACTGTTACAGTACTAAAAGGTAGATTTTCGAAATATGCGTACCCATCAATATTCTGGACAGCTTGCTCCCAGGTTGCATCGAGATTTCCAGTTGAATCCCAATGACTCATTGTCACAAGACCATTATGTACAAAAGGAGCTATGTCTTCATAGGCTATCTGAACATCATAAATATAATTGTACTCACTGCTATCAGAAATAGTTATACCATTACCGGATGTTGCTGATAGATTCGCTTCTGGATCGTTTGTCCTGGCCATGATTCCGTAGTCTGATTGGATCGGAAATGTGAAATCATCTGGATTGATTGATTCTACGATAGGTTGAGAAGTTCCATTTATATCCTCAATTATTGTCTCATACTGATAATCAACCCAAATCCTTTCCACGAAGTTAAGATGATCTTCCTCAGCGGCTCCCAACACCGGTAATAACAGAATAGACAATATAATCCCGATGTAAAAGAGCGATTTCATTTCTTACCACCCCTCGGGACATAAACTAACTCCCCATTTCGCACGAACGGGCCGTCAAAAATAGTGCCTGGCTCATACCCTAGCGCGAGCCTTACGGATTTTGGGAGCGGTAGCAACCCAGTCCCACTACGGCAGTTTACCTGCAATTTTACGTGATTTTTTACCAAAAACACAACACCTCAAACATATGATTGTATGTTTAAGTAAACATACAATCGTATGTTCGAGGTGTATATATACCTTATCAGACTTTTACGTCATCCGATTATGTTTTTAAGAATCTCGTTTTAGGTTACTGTAGTTAATGACATAGTAAATAACGACACCGAGCGCCACCATCGGTATCAGTCTTATAAAATTGTATATCGAATCCAAGGTGTCAACGTCGCTCTGTGTATAAAGATCTGTAGTATTGTACGCATGATGCATGTACATCCAAGAATTGTCATATAGCGGGCCTATTAAGATAAACATTAATGCCGTAAAGATGAGTACCTTTGCGACATCAAACCACGCTACAACAAGCCCAGATTCTTCACGTGTTACGAATTTTTTAAAATCATCTTTCATAGGCACTGACAATCTCCCCCTGACTGTACATACCTTCGTATTTTCTTTGTGAAGTGGCTCTGTAGTACGTGTGTAGGCAAGCGATGCCGATGGATGCCATTATCAACCATGGTATCTGCTGCACACCAAGAACAATATATGGGATAGATTCTCCGCAAAAGGTGATGTTTTGCGTTTGAACATACGAAAAAATTTTATTCCAGACTGGCATGAGGCCGATGCAAACCACTATCCCGTATATCGAACGGAAAAAAATGAGCTTGATTCCTTCAATCATCTGATGAGCCTCCCACGCCTTTTTGATGCGAGTGTGCCCTTCGGAGATCTACTAAGATATGAAAAATCCATGTTAAATCTCGTGCGCCTGGATACGTACATGGTGCTCCGCACACTCCCCACCTGTATTATAGGTTTTCTTTTTTTCGGTAACAGGCGCTCAGGTTCGTAGCATATGGCGATCTCGGACATCTCTTAATCCTCCCTAGTGAGGATTAGTGACTTGCCCCGGATCTCGTACCGAAGCTTATCCCCTGTAATCCAGCCCAAATCTTTTTCAACGCGCTCTTTGGGGAGCGTGACCAGCTTTGCGCGCTTCACCGTCTGAAAAATGGTTACTGTATTTGTTTTTTTCATTCCTTTCATAATCATATATAGATACGTTGATATATATATACAATTGTGACGATGCAGTATGCCGATGTGTCACAAGATAGCGAAAATGAGAAAGGAATTAAAGGAATTAAAGGAAAAGAGGATTAAATGAAAAAGATGATTAAAGAAATTAATTTGAGGTTTTGGAAGGATCTACACTTTCTTCGCGCCACGTATCTTGCATTTCCTTACCTTTTTTAAGTCCTTTGAGTGCACCTAAAAATCCAACAATACCGAGCATTACACTATCACTGAAGTAAAAGACGCAGGAAAAAGTGGCAAAAGCAAGTACGAAGTTGATGTGTTTGTCTGTGATCTCCATTTTATCACCTTACTTCATGATCATTATCGAAGTATAAGAACATTTACCAAAAAATAAAGGAGATATTATATAATTATCTCCCGATCATTTTTGTCAGTTTACTTTTTTTCTGTGAGCTTACGAATGCTGATGATGTGGCTTTCCTTTTCTGCGAATTTGTGGATTTGATAGACTCACGGAAACCAGCAACCTTTGTTTTCGCCATTAACTTATCACTACTCATAAGTAGTGCAGACCGCCACGACCTCATGCTATCTTTCTTTTCTTTCTCTACCTGCTTTTTCTCATACGCCCTGATTAGCACATCCTTTCTTTTCTTTCCTGGCGATGGACTCGGGGATGGACTAATAACATCAACAGGAGATGGCGAGGGGGATGGACTCGGAGATGTTCTCGGGCTTGGCGATGGTTTTGGACTTGTAACTGGTGATGGGCTTGTTGTTGGGCTTGGACTCTTATTACCAGGACTTGGACTCTTTGTGTTTGGTGACGGACTCTTCGTACCTGGTGATGGGCTTGGGCTTTTCTTGCCAGTAGGACTAGGTGATGGACTTGGTGACCGCTTTGAGCTTGACGGACTTGGACTTATCACATTCGCCCAATTCGATGTCGTCTGCCTAGTTGTTGGTGATGGTGATACGTTCCTAGAGAATGGTTTATTTCCACGTTGTGATGTTGTTATGTTTGTCGGCTTTGTGGATGTATTAATATCCCGGTGGGTGAAGTTGTTACCGCTAGGTGTTGTGTTTGCTCTCTTAGGGCTTGTTATGATGTCATATCCATTACCAGTTCCACCAAAAATTGGCTTCATAGATTCATTCCTATTTCCAGAAACGAATGGATTTTGTGACCGCACGCGAGATTCACCGAAAGTAGGTCTGGTGGAATATCCAATCGACTTACCTACATCCCTACCACCTACACCATAACCAACTGATGTTGATCTATTTCTACGCATTCCCATAATATCTTCATTATTCCTACTGGAAAAGATATCTGCTGTATTTGTTCTTCTAGATATCAGTCCGTTGTTGGTAACTTTTACAGCATTTCCTTTTGTCATTTTATCGGCGGCTTTTTCAAACAACAGAACCTTATCAGAGATCTCAATTTTGTTGAGGCTCGGAGCTTCTCTTAGAGTTGGAAGTCTCTGGTTTTCGCGTATGAATGAGAAAACAGGATCTGTGGCTACTTTTTCTTGGAAGTTAATCTTCATTTTCGCCATATCTACTGCTTTTTTATCGGCTTCTGATTCTGGTTTGAATTCCTTATTTTTCACAGCCTCGACTAACTGCACATCCTTCTCGGTAGGTGTGAATTTTCGTGTAGCTGTGTTTACAAAGGTGATAATGTCATTCTCGATAGGCACTTTGGCTTTTACAGCAAATGCAGTACTGGAAGTTGTTGCATCCAATATGTCCTTCACTCGATTGGGATGCGCGGGTTGCAGAACCTTTTCTTTTAGGAATGTAGAACCAGCTATCTTACGGGTAACCTGTTCGGAGAGATCCTGGGTTCGTATGAATCCTTCATTTTTTGTACCAACAAGTACGGCTGGTTTTTCGCTGTACCCAAAAGCGATTTCGGATTTATTTTTTGAGCCTTTCGGTGTATATGATGTAGTAGAGTGATCGAATACTTCGATACCCGTGTCCCAAACTTTTTTCCCGGTTGTTTCATCCTTTACGGCAAATTCTATCTGATTTGTTGGTGTTTTTGTTTTTTCGTCCGCAGCGCGGCGGAAGTCTTTACCCTCTTTAAACCCTCTGTTTTTCAATGTTGAGGTGATGTGACTAATGGTCGAATCAACGCTATCACTGTAAAGCTCTAAGTCGTGAGGTTCCCGCGTGGTAAAAGGAGTAGACTGTGACTTCATAGGCACTGATCCAGCTACTTTTATTTCCCCATCATACGTTTTTATTGCACTTACAACCGCAGATCTTTGATTCTCAGGGATGGCTCGGCTTGTTATTTCGAATTTATCGGCTACGTACAACGGTTTTCTAGTGGAATAAACCTTTTCGGCCATGTTCATTGCAGATGTGAGATATTGAGATTCTGTTTCTCCACCAACTGATTTTACAGTCTTTGCAAAGAAAGGATTTTCGATTTTGGCAAATGACTGTGTAGTTTTCCCGCTCAATATACTCTCAGGAGCTGCGCCGGCACCCTTCGAAAATCCTTTAAGTCCCTGACCTTTTACACGGGTAACTATAGGTGTACTTCCAATCGCAAACGAACGACCGTATTTTAAGTCTACCGGTTTTGTGTCAGCGCCTCCACCTACTATCTCGCTTATCTTCGCGCTTGTTACTTTTGGTGATATGTCTGTCACTCGTACAGGGTTATAGTGTTGTGTTATGCCTCTCAATGCCTTAGATTCAGACACAAGCCTCGACCCTTTTGAAAATCCGGCTCCACCGATAGCGAATTCAGCACCGGCACCGAGAACTGCTTTTGTAGCTCCGGCAGCACCCCCTGTAGCTGCACCGGCAGCCACCTGGCTTCCAACCTGGGTGATGAGTGAGCTTGTGAGCACCGTGTCAGCCGCGAGTGGTACAGCTTTTCCTGCATATTTTGTGGTGAGCCCGGCGAGCGGTAATCCAGCGTCCTCTAAAATGTTACCTGCTTTCACAAGACCCACACTAGATCCGATTTTTGCGGCTTGGAGAACACTACCTGCGGCCGCTGTTGTTGCATATACAACAGCAACCTTACCTGCAGTTGACACTGGTTTTGTCCTTGCGGTATCGTACCCTTCGGTAACGAAATCAATCGCACCTTTCTTAACATCACCAGCACCGGTGATTATCTTCTCCGCAGTCTTTCCTCCTGGTTTTCCAGCCGCGTTGTAAAGACCGCCACTGGCTTTTGCTGCCACTCCGAGGATTGATGCATCGAAAACTTTCTCGATTCCAGGACGTAATTGTTCTCCCGTGGGTAGAAAGGCAATTTTCTCAGCAACAGCTTTGTCTGAGGCTTCAATACCCATTATCAACGAAGGAACATCCTGAGTATAATAGTACCCTGTGGCAATCGCATTTGTTACTGCATTGTTACCGTATTGTTTTTTGAAATCCCCGAGATTCTTCTGGAGCTTTGCTTCCTTTTGTTCAGCCTTAACTTGCGCTGTGGTTTTGAATGCGCCGATTCCTTTTGTTGATGCTGCTGTTGCAGGTATTGACATTATATTATTGAGATTAGTATCCATCCTGGAAGCCACACTTGCCATGCTAGCCATGCTCAGTGGATTTATTGTGGTGACTGTCGATGTTCTGGATGTTTGTGATTCTACCTTTTTGACGACTTTAGGGGTAGCTTTTTGAGCGGTTCCTGTCTTAGCTGATGCGGAATTGTTTATGCTGGACGACGCTTTTATGGTGGCTATCTTAACATCCCCGGACTTTAATGAGGATGTTTTTACTAGAGAGGATGTTGTTGGCTTTACGGTACTGGCTTTTATCGCGGCTGGTGTGGTCTTAACCGGTGTTGTTACTTTTGCTACGGTGGCTTTTACTGGCGTTGTATTCTTCGTGGTTGTCTTCGCTACGACCTTCGGTACATTTGTTGCTGGGTTTATCTTGCTTTGAGCGGCGAGCTTCTGAGCACCTGTAAGACTGTTGCTTACTCCTT
Source organism: uncultured Methanosarcinales archaeon (assembly GCA_964560735.1). GTDB lineage: Archaea > Halobacteriota > Methanosarcinia > Methanosarcinales > Methanosarcinaceae > Methanosarcina. The sequence goes on from CAZLNG010000066.1 coordinate 18,856, forward strand.
TTGCAGTTGATGTTGATTTTGTTACTACCTGCCCGGTAGCTTTGCTTACGACTTTTGCTGCGCCAGTTCCGCTATTATTTCCACTCCCACTTGTGTACTTTGGGGCAACGTATGACCCCTTCGTGACAGAGAGGTCTTTTCCGTTAGCTTTTCTCCACTGGTATTCCGTTAATGCCGAGTTTCGCGATTTTGCATTTATGAAATTATTTTGATCAGCGTGTGAGAGGGTCACAGCAAAGCGATATCCCGCTGTTTTAGCTGGATCAATTGCCTGTCTAGCGTTTTCGGCTGCTTTTTGTGCTGCTGCCTTTGCTGCTGCGGCTTCTGCTGCTGCTTTTTGTGCTGCTGCTGCTTTTTGTGCTGCTGCTGCGGCTGCCTGGGCTGCATCTGCTCCTGTGAGCCTGTAGGATGTTACCTGACCGGCTGAGTTTCTGACAAGTCCGGTGATGTCGTGTTGAAGCTCATAATCCGAAAGGGGATAGAATTTTCCGCTATCTGTGAGATTTCCCAGCACGCCGGAGGAGTTGATGGCGTATGTTTTTGTTATACCGCCTGCTGAGGATGTAAGAAGATTAGTGTATCCACTGACCATATTATTTCCTCCCAAATATTTTTAGCATTGCGTGGAGAGGATTGGTTCTTTCGATGATCTTTTCCTTATTTTCGACACAATCCTTTTGCATTTCGGATGTTGGATATGTCTTATGAGTGAGTTGCATATGATCAGATCCTGGTGATTTTTCGTGATGGTGACCATCCAATTGGATTGGGATTTCGTGAGCTTGTTGCACCGAAAGGATTGCCGGTGTGTTTAGTCCCGAATGGGTTACCAGTCCGAAATGACCCGAATGGATTTCCTTTACGGGATGATAATCCGAAGGATGGACTTCTAGGTGCATTAAGACCTGAAGCATTAGCTTTTGACTGATTTAGACCACTTGTACGGGGTTTGTTGAGACTCCCCATAGATTTCTGTGTGGTCGGGCCTGTAAGGGACTTCCTAGAGGTTCCAAAAGGAGTCCTTGATTTTGGAGAAAGGGCACGCTGAGACCTTGCCATCTGTTGATCGATGCGCTTTTGCTGTGCGGCTGTGAGCTTTACAGGCTTCACTGTTGCCTTCTTTACCTTTGGTTTCGCCTTTGTACTTCCTGGGGATATTTTTTCCCTGATTTCGTCAATCCTGTCCTGCACGCCTTCAACCTTTTCGCGGACTTCTACAGCACGGTCTACATTACGGTCTATTACTCCCATCCCGGCCCGCTTACCTACACGTTCAGCTTTCGCGTTCTCTTTTGAGATCTGCTTCTTTTCTTCAATAGCTCGCTGCTTCGTGTATGCCTTTTCCTTTATCTCTGAGAGTTCTTGACTGCGAGTTTTTATTGTGGGAGGATATTTTTTGGATTTAAGTGCCCGGTCAACCTTTTCTACGGTCTTTTCATCCTCTACTTTCTCGACTTTTTCGCGCTTTCCGTTGAGCTTTTCACCGAGCTTTTTTGCAGCTACTTTTGTGGCTTCTTTTGCTTCCTTCATGGCTCGATCTGCTTGTCGCTGCGCATATCTAGCAGCAGCTTCGTTCATCCCTTTCTTTTGGATTTTCACGGTCTTTGGCTCTATCCTTTCGGGCTCTCTGCGTGTTACTTTCACAGACTTCGGCTCTACAGGTTCATCCGGCTCATCGTAGTATTTCCCGGATTTCCATTTCTCAAGATTTTCATTTCCCTGGCGGGCCCACTGACGCCTATCATACCGGCGCTCTTTTTCTTCTCGGGATTTGGATTTTATTTTGATTGCCTGTTGACGTTCAGCAGCAACAGCAGCGTCAACTGCTTCTTGATCGGCTTCATATCCCATTTTTATGCCTCGGCTTCTTCTTGTTCTTCATCTTCCGGCACTGCAATCACTTCGCCTATGGATTCTGTTTCTTCTTTTTTCGTACACTCTTCCTGGACGACGATCTGGACACAGCCAAAAACGTCCAACATATACGACATGAGTGTCTGCGCGCTGAGTCCAATGTCGGACACACCACGCAGTATCTCATTTTCTTCTGTGGATAAAATTAAAATCATGATCGGATACCTCACTGAAGGATAATTCAAAAAAAGATAGTTAGCGCCTTTTCTGGCGCTTTCTTTCCACATCAGCCTTCACCATTTTTTCGTAAGGAGAATTGCGGAAACTTGAATTTGCTGGCCTGATACAAGCCATTTTATCACTCTTCCAATTGTCTATTTTTAGACAAGATTTTACATGAATCCCAAAAAATGCATGATAGCACCGCTACCGAGGGCGAGCACCATTAACGCACTGAGGGTATATCCGCTAGTGATGTTGGTTTTGACGGACTGGAAGAGTGTGTAGAAAGTGCTGTTTGCTTGGATATCTGCAGCAGCAACAACGCTATTAAGAACGACGACACCGATAACAAGAATACAGGACACCTTAATTATTGCAGTAGCCCACTGGTCTGCTGGAACGTCTCCTGCTGCTGTTTCCATGAAGTTAAGTTTTCTGATGACTTTGTTTGCGAATTCCATGACAATTACCTCTTTTACATCTTTGAAAAAGCTTGAATAACGGCGTAAATCCCCACAATAAGTATCCCATATCCCATGATAGTCCATAATGGGGATATTGTAGAGGATACACCGGATGCGGCTGTCTGTATACCACTATCGTTGCTACTATTTGCCTCATCCACTAGGGATGATGTCGCGCTTATACCAACAAGCACAAAAAAGGCTAATGTAACAAGGAGTACAACCATGCCGCTTGATGACATATTTCCTTCTCTGGCGGCTGAGTATATATATACGCGGAGACTTTTGCCAAAATATTTTTCAAAAGTTATAAATTAAATTAAACTTTCTAAAATATTTCAGCCGCTTAATCCGGGGTAAAATTAGTAAATCTTTTAAATATTTTAGACAGTTGTGGTTAAAACAAGGTAAAATAAGAGTTTTCGCCAGTACTAGAAAAAGCTCAAATTTA
>CAZLNG010000067.1:0-5382 GCA_964560735.1 uncultured Methanosarcinales archaeon
CTGTTTCTTCGAGAGTGGAATCCCTCGGGACTGAGGAGCCTTCAAAGAAACGGTAGGCAGAAACTACCGAGCTTCTGTATTTCCAGGCGACTGCCTTCAGAAGTTTCTGTTTTACTTCGTAGAGAGCCTGGTAATGATGGGAAAATTCCTCATCTTCAACGGACTCAAAGATAGTCAGGAACTGCCCGCCTGCCTTTTCGAGAAGCTGGCGGTCGTTGGAGAGCCTGTAGTAGAGCTCAATAAACTCTTCGGAAGGCCTGGACTCAGGATTTTTAAGGAGCCTGAGCTTTTCCCTGTCAACCAGGGTGTAGAATGCCGTAAACCTGCCTGTGATATCGCTGTCTTTCTTTACCTGCGTCAGGAGCTCGTCCTGGCTTGCCCTGTAGATGAGTTTTCCATAGAAAGAATAGCCTCTGTTCAGGGAGAGGAAAGCCGGAATATTCACATTTTCAACTGTAATTGTGGCAGTTTCCCCGCTGACCCGTTCCAGAATTTCTGCGAGGTCATTTCCGTCTTCGTCAACGAGGGCTGCTTTAAAGGGGAACTCCCAGGGCTTTCCGTCTGCAGGCACCTTCTGTTTGAGGAGGAGAGTAAATTTCCTCTCAGCCCTGTCGTATTCGGCTGAAACCTCGACTACAGGGAACTTTGTCTGTTTAAGCCAGGTCTCGGACATCTCCTTTAAGGGCTGCCCGCTTTCTTCTTCCATAACTTCGATCCAGTCCTGCGTGCCTGCGTTGGAGTGACTGAATTTCCTGAAATAGCGGTCCAGGCCCTTTGCAAAGGTATCCTTTCCTATAAGGGTCTCTACCATGCGTGCGTATTCAGGGGATTTTACATAGGTGACTGCGGTGATCAGGTCATTTGGGTCATTGAAGCCGTCAGGGATAATTGGCATGGAGGCTGCCCCCGAATCAAGGGCAAAAGTGCCTGAGGCAGGAGCAAGCAGGTCAAGTACTCTGCCGAGCCTCTGGTAGTCTTCCCCGAAAAGGAAAGCATGATACTGCTCTTCCACGTGCACGGTCACAGCTTCGTTCAGCCAGATTTCAAAGGGACTTTTTCCGGTTACCTCAGACCCGTTCTGGTTGTGGAAATACTCGTGAACCTTGACCCTGATCATGTATTCAAAAGCAGAGTCAGTGATCTGCGGGAAAGGCATTATGCGGTTTGTGGTAATCGTGGTATTCCCCACGTTTTCCATGCCCCCGAAGTCCGAGTTCTGCATCCCTATTTCCCTGTAGACAGTTCCTGTGTATTTGTATCCCGGAGTGATTTTATTGGCGAGCCTGGCAAGCTCTTCCCTGAGCCTTCCAATCTCTTCCGTCGCGGATTCGGATTTTGCCTCAAACTTCATCTGTTCCCGTAAGCGTACAAGCTCCCAGAGCTCTTTTCTTACATGCAGCTTCTTTTCATCGAACTGCTCAGGCCCTGTAAAGGTATAGACCCACATTACCGCATCATGCAGGATATCGAGCGCTCTTTCTGCAGCCGCTTCGTTTGACCCTGGCGGCACGAGGAGTTCGAGCATGAATGTCCCCCCATCAGGATATTCAAACTCCCTTGTAAAAGTCGCATAAGTCCCCACGCCCAGGAAAAAGAGATAAGTTGCCATAGGAGTTACCGAGTTGTCATAGACAATTTTGTCCCTTCCAGGCTTTACGGTATGCCTCTCGACCACAACATCCCCGTTCGTGATCAGGTTCGTGTACCTGGAATCCGCAATGATGGCAGTCTTATAAGTGCATTTTGCACACATATCGTCAATGCAAGGCACAATCCTCTGGAACCCCCACTGCTGGCACTGCGTAATCTGCTGCGGAGGAGCTCCTGCCGGCGTTTCATCATAATACAGCCCCTCAAGGACGTTTTTAGTCGGCCTGCAAACCGTATCCGTAACAACCGCAACCTCGGTATGCGGCTGAACAGGTTCCCTGAACTCGATCTCAAGAACCGAATCATGTTGCCTGTATTTGTAAGTAATCTCAGAGTGTAAGGAACTCACAGCCCGAATCTCAAGGTCCCTGCAGTTCAACTCCAGTCTCTCTACAGGCTCTTCTCTTGTCCTCACCCTCAATACGGACTTCACATTCGTCCTGTCATCATAAACATCAAACACCAGATCCATATGCAAAACATCAACAGTAAGTTCCCCGAAATCCTCAGGATAATACTTGTAAAGCCTATTCGTCATAAAAAGATCACCGAGTAAAAGTTATAAGAGTTATATTGTGGGATAGAAAAGGGAGGTATGGCATTTAAAGGTGTAGTTTGGAAAGGGAAGGAAAGATTCAAATTTTTAAAACTTAGATAATCATATCAACATGTTAATATATTTCAATTTCATCTGATGTTAATCATTTTTTGATAAATAATATGTTCAAAAAGAAAAACAGTTTCGGTGAATTTTTGGATGGCGTCAAAATACACAGTGCTTGATATGTTTTCTGGTGCAGGGGGACTCTCAGAAGGATTCTTTCAGCAAGGATTCAAATTTGTTTCTCATATAGAGAAAGACGTCTATGCGAGAAACTCCCTCGAAACCAGAGCTATTTACCATTCTTTAAAGAATTCAAGCAATGAAGGGATTTACAGAGATTACATCGCTGGAAAATTAAATAGAGATGAATTTATTCAAAGATACAATGAATTGGAGCTCACTCCAGCAGGATTACTGCAGGGAGAAATATGCAAGTTAAATGAAAGATTAATTATCGAAAGTATCGAAAAACAATTACCTAACCTTAATAGTGATTCAGTAGATGTAATTATTGGAGGACCACCCTGTCAGGCATATTCACTTGTGGGTAGAGGAAGAGATCAGGATGGAATGGAATCCGATCCCCGTAATTATTTATATAAACATTATATAGCATTCCTTAAAAGATTTGAACCTGAATTATTTGTTTTTGAGAATGTTCCGGGTCTAATAAGTGCAAAAAACGGTTCTATCTATGCAAGACTGCAGAGTGAGATGAAAAAACTCGGGTATGAAGCTGAACCAAAAATACTCAATGCTAAAAACTTTTCAGTGATCCAAGAAAGAAAAAGAATTATATTCATTGGTTGGAAAAAAGAAAATGGTTTCTCTTATCCGGAGTTTCCTGAAATACCTCCTGAAGAATTCCATGTTTCAGATATTCTGAAAGACCTTCCATCTTTACAGCCTGGTGAAGGCACTGATGATCCCGTTGACTATAAAATACCTTTTTCAAATACATCCTATTACCTGAAAAAATTTGAAATTAGACAGAAAGAGGATAAACTTATTCAGCATAAAGCAAGAGTACACAATTCTCAGGATCGTAAGATATACAAACTTGTTATTTCTAAATGGAATCAGGAAAAAAGGAGATTAAAGTACACCGACTTGCCTTCTGAACTTCAATCTCATAATAACAAAAATGCATTTCTTGACCGATTCAAGGTGGTTGACATGAATGGTTACTCTCATTCGGTAGTTGCTCATATCTCCAAGGATGGACACTATTTTATTCATCCAGATCTTGAGCAAATCAGATCTCTTACAGTAAGAGAAGTGGCAAGAATACAGTCATTCCCTGACAACTACAAATTTGAAGGCCCAAGAACTTCACAGTATTCTCAGATTGGCAATGCTGTACCTCCATTAATGTCGAAGGTCATTGCAATTGAAATCGAAAAAATGCTCAAAGAGATTTTATGAAGACAATTAACAAAGATAACGAATATTTCAAAAAAATAAATATTATTCGCACTGAACTTTTGATCTGGGGAGAGCAAAATCTTAGGAAGTTTCCATGGCGTGAAACCTTTGAGCCATATAAAATTGCTGTTGCTGAAGTTATGCTTCACAGAACTAGAGCTGATCAGGTAAAGGATGTTTATGAATCGTTTATCCTTAAATATCCTGATTTTGAGTCGATTGTTAAGGCTGGTCCTGAAGCAATTAAGGCTGATTTAAAATCCCTTGGACTTTTCTGGCGTGCAGATTTACTTTACGACATGGCCGTCGAAGTTATAAAAAAATATGGTGGGAAGTTGCCCCTAGACAGGAAGAAACTGATGGCAATGCCCGGAGTAGGAAATTACATCTCAGCGGCCATTTTATGCTTTGGATATAACCTCCCTGAACCAGTACTTGACACAAATACTGTGCGTGTTCTTGGTAGAATTTTTGGGCTGAAAATTACAGATTCTTCAAGAAGAAGCAAATTATTTTATGATGTTATGTATGACCTTATTAATTTCTGGAATTCCAGAACTGTCTCTTTTGCTTTAATCGATTTTGCAAACGCAATTTGTATCTCGGGAGAAAGACCCAGATGTGAGATTTGTAATCTTAGAGATATCTGTACTTATTATGGTACTTTAAGTAAGAATAATTAAAGAAATATCGTTTGATTAAAGAGACTTTTCGATTTTTACTCCTATTCTTTGTTATTTTACTGTTTATCGTATGCTATCTGGTGCTTAATCATACTCTTTATAACTCTAGCCATTTTTCGTGATACCACAGGACTAACCGAATTCGCCACCATTTGATATTTTGTCCCCATCCCGGTTTCAGAAGGAAATCTAAAGGTAGAAGGGAAACCCATTATTTCCATAGCTTCCCTTACTGATATTACTCTCAGTGGAAAGCCGTCTATTCCGGCTTTTGGGTGAAGGATGTATGTTTTCATTATATTGCCAAAAGAGGGAGAAAACTTATTGTAATCAAGCTTATACCACCCATATTTTCCTGTTTCATAGTATTTCTCGTATTTCTCAATCGTTTTCAACTCTGGCCATTCATGATCAGAAAGTTCATTTGCAGCGTATCCTTCATACTTCCTGATTGCTTGTCCTACTGTAAGGGGCTCTTCCTTCAACTGATCCAATCTGTTGAAAAACTCGTGGGCATCAAGTCCAAAGTCCCTAAAACCTGCAGTAATCAGTCTCTGTCTTCGGGTTGCCACCCCATAGTAGAGGTATTTGATTTTACTGTACTCAACACTGTAACCTTCTTTAAAGGCTCTCTTTATGAATCTCTGAAAACTGGTATCTCGTTCCATAGGAGGCACATTTTCCAGTAAGAATGCCCTCGGTCTGAGAGCTAAAACATGATCAAAATATCTTTCCAGAAGTCCATAGTCAGGATGAATATTCCCTCGTTTCTGAATGTTAATACATGACCAAGGTCGGCAGGGAGGTCCCCCTATTAATATGTCAAATTTGCCTATTATAGATGTTTCATTGAGATTTGTCTGGATAAAATTACCAATTTCGTTTAGCTGAAAAATGTCTTGAGAATAAGGGTTTATGTCAGCACCTGTAACTGCAAATCCTTCATCTTTAAATCCTATTGAAAGTCCCCCCGCGCCACAAAAAAGGTCTAGAATCCTCAAGTTTTCATCTATGGCTTTC
>CAZLNG010000067.1:5482-17036 GCA_964560735.1 uncultured Methanosarcinales archaeon
ATTTCATTCCCGCTTTCATTTCATTCCCGCTTTCATTTCATTCCCGCTTTCATTTCATTCCCGCTTTCATTTTTGGATGACAGATTGCTTCAGGCCAATTATATCTCCCACGATAATAAGGAGAGTACGAGCTCTGGAAAGACCAACATAGATTAATTCCCTATTGCCTATGAGGCCACTAGTCGCGGCAAGAATAACTATTCGGCTTTCAAGGCCCTTGAATCTACGAACAGTTTCTACGATTAAAGAGTCCTGTTTAATCTCGTCAGCACGTCGAAACGTCTGTCCTCCCAATAGACCTTTTGTAGAATAATCCATAATAAACTGCTCTTTCTCCACTAGCACTGCAATATCAGACGGACTTACACGTTCCTCTGATATCAGATGATGGAGCTTCTCATCAATCTTCTGATCTATTTCTTGGGATGAGCTAGCAATTATCCATTCAACACTGACACCTTCTGGTCCAAGAGGAGTGACAGCATATCCGCTGTAGTATTCTTGAATAACTGAATGAATCCTTTTTGTGTTCCGCATATTCATTGTGAGACGGATAGGTACAAGATGGAATTCTTTTGGAATGATGTTAATATTGTCATAGACGCTCTGATTACTATCAATGAAGACTCGGAATAGCCCCTGACCTATTGGATTAAGTAGGGCATTGAGTGCCAACATCCAATTAGGTAGAAAGTCTTGACCTTCATCCACTATTATTGCATCAAAACGATATTCTTTTAGAGACTCAAGTGCTCGAAGAAGAATTTCCGGATATACATCTCTGAAGAGAAGACTCTGGTTTTGTTCTTCTGGAACCCTAATGCCTGTCTTGATTGCGAGTTTGAAACATAGTTCATGAAAAGTTGCTACTGTCACTTTTTTCCAAGGTTTGAGACGGTATCCAATATCTTCAGAAAGTGGCCTGTTATAACATGTTAACAGTACATTCATACCAGCATCTGCGCAGCGAATAGCTTCTTCCATTGCCAGTAGCGTTTTACCGGTTCCAGCTCCTCCAGCAATAACAGCTCGCTGTATATCCTGAATTGTTTCCAGAATGTGAAACTGCTGATGGGTAAGGATCTCGATTCTTGTATCATCTTCAGCCAGAATTTTCCCTGTAGGAACATGTAACTTGAAAGGGTGTGCAAGTAATTCTTCGAGTGCTTTAATACCGTCTTCCCCGAGTGGCTGTTCACGAAATGAGTTTCTATCAGGTTCACCAAAACGATTGAGGATCCATCCGCGGAGATTATTTTCAAACTCATCTAGAAAACAGCATAAGTGAAGAGGTATATCGGTACTTAGATCTTTTTCTGACTTTTCAGAATCAGGAAATATCAAGCCATGTCTGGCACGAATAAATTTTCTTTTCCAAACTGATGAATTATTTAACTTATTCAGAATTTGATATTTACAGCTGGTTGCTTGGTGGGCAGGATTTTTAATTTTATGAACAAAACCCCAGCGGTCACGACTTGTCCATTTTTCCTCCTCGGGATCATAAGCTACAGCACCTCCTTTTACCTCAATAACTAGGATACCTAGATCTGGATGAGCAATCAGAAAATCACATTCACCATCTTTTTCCTCTCCATAAGCAGTGAGTCCCAGCCAAGGACGGGAATAAAAAACCACAAAAGGGTCCTCTAAAACTTTCTGGAGGCACAAATAAACCTTGCATTCAGCTGATCTCAAGATATTCGAAGTAATTTCTGGAGGAAGTTTACGTGGCCACATGACCGCCATTTTATTCCTCCTGTAACAGAGATGAGAAATAGCCAATCTCGGGCTTTCCCGGAAGACCCACAAGCATTGCTCTGTCCAAGAATCGATTAAACTGCTCACACGACGTTTCGGGAGCAAGACAACATGAATGGCAGGCTGCCAGAGAATGATTTTCGGGTGCTGCAACCATCCCTTCAATGCACAACGGGTCAGAGGAACACCATTCCATGGCCTTTACTGCAGCTCGGACTGTCCGGGAGATTTTCTCAGGCCTACCCTGCCGTTGAAGTCCTCCTAGTGTTCCATCAGAATCTGAAGTTGCTGTATAAATAAGAAGTCCTGCCATTGAGGAAATTCCGTCTTCAGAGACATACAGTCTTTCTCTAAGTGAGGAACTAGAATAACCACATTCAAGTGTAAGCTGACGAATTAATGTATGAGCCCATGTATGAATCAATAAATAACGGGGTGTGATTACAGGAGATGGTTCACTTTCACCATACCTATCACTCCATTCCCTTTGCCATGAGTTGCGGATCAATGTGGCCCTTTCTTGTACTTCTTTCTTATTTTCCCACATATGAAGTCTTTCGGAATCAAAAGCCAAAAATATACCTTCTCCCCTTACTTCAATTGCTGGAAGCCAATTCGTTTTCTTGGAAGAAAGAGATATAATATTCTGATCATTTTCATCTCCAGGAGGATTAATTCTAGTGAATCCTTTGATAGCTCTTACTTCTTGAAGACGAACTGCACGAACAATATTACTAAAATAAGAACGTAGATTCTCTGGAACACTTTCGGTTCTTATTTCAAATTTACCTTTTTCCTCCATCGATCTTGATGTTAATTGCGATATAAACTGCCGATACTCTTCCTGTCTAAGGTTGTTTGTCGAATTATTATCATAGCAATTAAACCTAGTTTCAATAGTTTTGGCCAGTTCATCGCAGGTCATGCCCCATCTTTCAAGTGTGTCTTTTAAAGATCCTCGAGCCAATATCCCAATAAATCCTGCTCGGTCTTCTGGCATTGTATTTACAATATGACTCCAATTACTTCCAAGTTCTTCCTGAAGATTATCTGACCATGGTGGAATACTTAGTGCAGATACTATTACTGGGAAATATAAATTTGAAGCTCCTCGCTGGAGTACTCGTGGCTGTGAATCACATGTAGTACTGTCAGTTCTTAGCCAAGGACGTTTACCTTTACAATGGAATCCTTTCCAGTTTTGAACATTAAAAATGCCATCCATTGACCTTTCTGCACAACACTCTGGACAGCTCAGGATCATGCCTGAAAGTCCCGGGCTTTTAGATTGAAGATACAAAGAACCACTAATGTTATGACAATTAGAACTATGATTAACCCACCAGTGCCATGGGAACTCATCAAGGTGACCTGCTTCACAGGCCATTACAAACCTGACTGGAATTGCATGAACATGCTGTCTTCCGGGACTTTTTGCTGTACATGAAGGGCAAAATCTGGATGCGTTTCCAGGTTCATATGGCCAACGAGATGAATATGCGATTTTATTGCACTGTGGACACTGCAACCAGATTGGGAATCGTACAGCTACAAGTGAGCGTCTATCCGGATTCCCATTGTTATCTATATATTTTTCATCAATCACAGGAGGCAATCTGAATCCATCTACACCGAGTAATTTCTGCAGACGAGGCTCAAATACAGTCTGATTATTTGCAATCCCAGCTGGATAAAATGATGTGTCCCATTCCTCAAGTCCAGACATTACTGCAGAAACTGGAGCACCTCCAACTGTAAAATCAACAACTGCCCCCGGTCCAAATGTTGTTACAAAGGTGCTACGCCTCAAATTCCCCAGTTCATTATTGATTTTATTAGCAGGAATATTAATCACTATCCTTTAACTTTTCTACAAGTCTAAATCTTGTTGATGGCTCAACATTTCTCAGATTATTCATAGTTGGCCAAGCTCTTCCACGGCCACGTCCCAGCGCCTGAAGTGTAGCCACATTCTCTGCGTCCTGAAGAAGAGATTTTTTAGGGTAATAGCTCCACCAGTAATATTCTGGATTGTTACGCTGCCATTCTTCAAGAAGTCTATAAAGTTCTGTTTCAATATTCTTTTCTTCTGGATCTATTACAGCTGCTCGACTAATAATCCTATCAATAATTTTTTCTACTTCTACCATAACTTCTGCACTGAATGCTTGAGGGTTATTCAACATACCGGGCACTAAATGTCTTATAAGTGCTACGAGTACGGCATGTAATGCCTTATCTCTGGCTCTGGATGCAAAAGGTGTTACACTGGTTGGCTCTACATCCCGGTATAATATCGAGTGCCATGTTACAAATGATTCATAATGGGATCGATCACGAGGTTTTGCATTATTGAGGACTGAAATAACTAGACCGGGAACCTGTCCACGGCCTACACGACTGGTGGCCTGAATATACTCAGAAGTACTTTTTGGTTGTCCATTAACAATCATCAAACCTAATCTGGGAATATCAACCCCAACACTCATCATGTTTGTAGCAAGAACAACATCCAAGACTCCTTCTTCGTTAGCATGAATGTTAAGAAAATCCAACATCTTTCTGACATTATCCTGAGTTCGTCGAGAGGTCAATTCTTCGATTAGCTCAGTATTTCTCGGTGATTCCTTACGTCTGTTTGCATAGATGTCAATACTATTATTCACGTCATCCTGCATGAGTACGAGTGCTCCTCCCAGTTCTCGAAGAGAATTGAAATATGCTATTAATGTCCAATATGGATCACGTTCTTTCTCTTTTAGCCCAGCATTTGCTGATTGAAGTAAAGAGGCGGTTACAGCCTGCAAAGTAAATTTTGCAGATCGCCCTGCAGTAGTGACGCCAACATACAACCTACCAGGTGCATTAATGTCTCGAACGGCAAAACCTGAGTCATCTGCGTCAATTGCAGGAGGAGGGAACTGGAAGGTTTCACGATTGAATAACGCTCTAACCTGTTCAGTAGCACGTCTAATGGTTGCAGTGGACCCTATAATCTTGGGACCTGCTCCTTCTCTTGTGAACATTCCATCAATTGCCACCTCATATAAACCAGCAAGTGTTCCTAGGGGGCCTGAGATAAGGTGCAATTCGTCCTGTATTATCAGGTCAGGTGGATAGCCATTGGAGATCGAAAAAAGATTATTAACTTCGGTTTTCCTTACAATTTGAGCGAATTTGTCCACAGTTCCAATTAGCAGAGTAGGTTTCTCACGGTAAATATTCTCATCGACGGTAAAAACAGGAAGTGGAGTTTTCCCTGCATAAAGAGTACATTTTTGATTATTGCAATGTACAAGGATAGCTTTGTCTCCAGAATCTGTTGACCATAAAAGTTTGCTTCTACATGCTGGACAGTTAACCAGCTGCTCTGGTGATGGAAGACTGGAACTTCCATTAATTGCCTTTTCTGCATCATTAAAACTATTTGGAGTGGCTTCTCCTCCAACCCATATTCCAACAGAGAATGGGATATTTCCGAGATCTGCTCTTCCACTTTTGTTTCCATTGATTCCTCGCCTTATCGCTTCGCAAGCCAGTATCATAGAAGCTGCACGGCTAAACTGCTGTGTTGTAAGAAGGCGGAGTGTATATCGCATTACAGCCGCTACACCAGCACCATTATCAGGATTCTCATTATCTGACAATCTCCTATAGAAAGCCAGAAACGCTATAAGTGCGAGATATGCTTCAGTCTTCCCTCCACCTGTAGGGAACCAAAGAAGATCCATCGTATTTCGGTCCTTATGTTTGCGATCCACAACAGAAGCTGCTGCAAGCAGAATAAAGCCAAGTTGGAATGGTCTCCATATTAGGGAGTCTTGTTTCTGTCTTTCTAGATTCCAGCTATACTGAAGCTGCATAGCTTGGTTCGCAAGCCGAAATGCCTCTGCCATATTGGAGTTTTGACCTATAAGGGTAGCACCTTCCTTTATTCTGTCCCTAGCCCGTCGGCAGACATTCAGATTTCGAACAGCCTGTTCCCGATAAATATCTTCTAAAGAATTTAGTTTATTTTCCTGAAGGTCTATCCAGTAATTATAAGCATCAGATAGTCCAATAAGAGATTTTTGCAGTTCTTCATTTGTAGCCCTTGACAGCCATAAAGCAGAAAGGGGTTGTAAGCCTTCTTCCCGACGAAGTGAACTAAATATCTTATGACCAGCTGAACTGGTTGAAGGTACAATTTTTTGAGGAATCCATGAAGTGGTCACCTTTTTAGCTGTTTTTTCGGTCTCATCAACTTCCCACTCCACGGAACATGTGTGCCCTACTGCATATTCCAGAGAGTTCCGGTACATGAGGGACGTTGATATATCTTCCTCATTATGATACTCATCTGCTTCAATTCTTCTTGAAGGACGTGCCACCAGCTTGGTTCCATATTTAGGGAAAACCTCAAGCCGTACCTGAAAGAGTGAATTTTGTTCAATTAATTCTCTATCTATTCCTACTTGAGTAGCGTTCACTATTGTCAATGTAATAAGCCAATGCTCCTTCCAAGGGACAATACGCCAGTGTAGATACACATTTGAAGGAATGTCTTCATGTTCCAGTTTAATTTTATTATTTTCTTTGTTTATTACATGCAAGTCTGAGATCTCAATATTTATGGGTTGCCTCTTCCACTTCGTAACTTTCTTCTTTGGTGACGAGTCTATGTCTTGTAACTGCTTACCATCGTCTTCTTCAATAATTGGCCTATAAGTTGCAAAGTTGATTTTTAAGGAAAGAACAGGAACAGCATCTTTTGATGAGATGGCAAATGAAATTCCAGCTGTGCTGGGGCGGGTCATTCCTGTTCTGGAAACCTCTTCTTCCTCACCTACACCTATTTCTCCTTCACCATGATCACCGGATACACAGGAGGGGCTAAGACGATCATTATCTTCTGCACCCATTCTGGTGCTTTTAGGCCATAGAATGCCTGTGAGATAAACATCAGATGGAAAGGAATTCAATTCCTCATTCTCTTCAAAAGGACCTATAAGATCATCATAAAGTCTTCTTACCACAGTATTGCGAGCCAGTATCGTCATATTTACCTCTTTCTAGTGTGTTATTTCCTTCTGGAGTTATAATAGGGAAATAGTTCTTTTGTGTATCCCAGAATAATAGGTGCAAGCATGATACCACTTTCAGCCCAAGGTTCATGGAGTTTTTTACATTCGGGAGAATCTGGAGGAAGAACAATCGTTCTGACGCCATAAATTCGCAAATGTTTGAGCGTGTCTGGAGTACGTCGATTTGATCCATCGATGCTCTTCCCTATATCAAATAGATCCTTGGTAAGTGCTTTTTGCGAGAGGACTAAAATGTCTTTCTCTTCATTTTCCGGTTTTACACGATAGATAAATCCATTGTCACGATCTATAAAGGCGGTTGCTTTTGTAATCTTTCCCGCCAAAGAATGCATCTTTTTTTGATTTTTGGTAACTGTTTTGGGGTCCTCATAATATTGAAAGCTGGCTATACTTGAGGCTGTTATGTCGTCCTCTCTTCCAATTTCCACCATGGCAGTTCCTCTTCCCATATTTGCAAAAACCCTTCCAGAAGATTCAACTCTTCTAGAGAAGTGCTTTTTATATCCATCACCCACACCTAGCCATCTTCTTGCGCGTGTAGCACCTACAAAAATTACTTTTGTCTCCTCTTCATAATCCATTATGTCTACATAATTTTCATTTTCTTTAGGTTGTAAGGGCAACATTAAATATACGTTGTTTGCTTCCCGACCTTTTGAAGCATGTATAGTTCCAATTATTGGGCCTTCAATTCCAATTTCAGTTTTACAAAATTCAGCGGGAGGTTTATACTGACCCAGTCGAAGACGCAATAAATTCATATCTACAATTTTTTCTGATTTCCCAGCTAGTCGAACTAACTTATACCAAGCATTATCTCGATCAAGGTTCATTTCAAAAAGTGTACCTGCAACATTTTCATTCCAATAGTTGATAAATTCGCTCTTAGTAATTATTTCCTTTTTATGTTCTGAAAGGCAGGCTCCAACCCACGGATATATATTTGCAGGAAGTCCAGACATTCGGATGCGATGTGGTTTTTCTCCCATGAACGATGATCTAAGCAGAACTTCGGCTCGCTTACGATACAGTATAAAGCAATCATCCGGATATTTGGAATTTTCATCATTTGCTTTTATATTTTTACTATCTGCTAGTTGAATAATTTCCTGACGTATTTTGAGAAGATTATCCAGTGGACTTTCAGTTGATTTTATGATTTTCTGCCGCGTAGTGGTGAAAAGACTTTTTAAATAAGGAGATTGTGTTCTGAAGACTTTCTCCATGGATAATTTACAGAAAACACTTCCATGTGAGTTGATAATTTTTTCATACAGTGTTCTTTGCCTTTCTCCTGATATTCTTTGGTCCTCATCAAGAGAAAATCCGTAAATTGCCTGTGCTTCATCAGAGAACACAGTAATACCGCAGTTATCTGACAACTTCCCTATGATTTCCAGTAACAAGTCTGAACGTATTCCTACTATGTCTTGGGTCTCATCAATGACCAGATGCTGGACAGTTTCAAGGTATTCAGAAATTTCTCCTCCCCTATTTTCCCTTATCATGTTTGTAAGTTTCTCAATATTATCTTCATATCTACCAAGTAATTCTGCCCCCCTATCAAATCCAGAATGGATTTTCCATGCATGTGAATCGAGAGTGGCTACATTTACTGCATATGCATTCCACTCATCTTTTAAGAATGATTTAATTCGAGCTTGTATTTCCTGCACGGCAGTTCGGGTGAAACTGATCATCCATATGTTTCCTGCATCAATCCCACAGACATCGATTAACCAGGCAACTCGAGCACATGCCACTTCAGTTTTTCCAGTTCCTGGTCCGGCGTCCACTAAAGTACGTTTTCCTGCAGGTGATTGAATTATCTCTCTTTGTGCTTCATCCCAGCTCCATTTTTCTCCCATTTTAGGTCAATCTCCCAAATAATACATAAGGGGCTAAATTAGTTTAGCACTTGTTGTCATAAGATGTGAAACGTCTATTAATATATATTTCTTGTCTTTTAATCTAAAAATTTGTGCTTAAATATGTAATAGGTTTCTATACAAGCGTCTAAGATTAAGATATTTTTGAAATTGACCAGACATTAATTATCTTCCGTCAAGAACACCTTCACATATAGATATCCTTTATTTATTAAAATGGCTCTACAATAAAAAATATTTATTCAATATATACTGCGTTAAATAAAAAAACATGCCATATATTTAAATATTTTGAATAATTAATTGAAAAGATTAATTATTAAATATAAATTTAATTATTAGAAGAATATCTAGCCCATAAAAATACAATATAAGGTTACATTTAATAAACGTCCAAATTTATTTAATAAATACAAAAATAATAAGAGTAGGATAGGATGGACAATAAAACGACTTATGCAAAAAATATTAATAACTTTTTATATTGTATACAAGAAACACAGGAAAAACTAAACAAAGTTATAGCGGATGTAAAGGATATAGAAATAAAATTCGATTGGGCAATAAATTTTGTTAATAAATGGAAATGTAATGTCGATCACTATGCAGATATTTTACGTGAAGAGAGAAAGGAATATTTCGAAATTTCTTTAAATGAAATACCACCATACGAAACAGTAGAAAAAGTAGAATGTATTAACGATAAATTATATTCGCTTGAAGAATTAGGAGTTACATTTGTTCCTCAAGACTTCCTGTATTTAGGTTACTGTTTTTACCAGAGGAATTTTTATGAAAAAGCAATTAATGAATTTAATGAAGCACTGAATTTAAATCATCATCTTCTTGAAGCATACTATTTTAAAACTGCTAGTCTCCTAAACCTTAGAAGATATGATGAAGCTTTAGAAACTATTAACAGTGCTCTAGAGATAGATCCTAACAATACTACCTTGATGCTAAAAAAGACAAATATATTTTATAAACAGGGCAAATACGAAGAGATTATTCCTATCTATGATAACATCTTAATTGAATGTCCTAATAATTCCAAGATATTATTTGGAAAAGCTAATATTTTTTCTAAATTAAAAAGAAATGAAGAAGCTATTGAATTCTTTCATAAAGCCCAGAGTGAAAGCCCTGAAAGTAAAGAAATATTGTTTAGAAGAGTTAGTTTTTTACGTAAACTTAATCGCCATGAAGAGGCAATCAAAGCATTTGATATTGCACTGGAAGTAAGCAAAGATGATTCAGAACTCTGGCTCAAAAAATCTATTTTACTTTCTCATTATGGAAAAGATGAAGATTCTTTGCTTGCTTGTCAAAAAGTTCTGGAAATTGATCCTGATAATACAAAAGCATTGTATAAAACTTCTGACATACTTATAAAACTAGGTAGATATGAAGAGGCCTTGGATTATTTTGATAAAGCTCTCTCCCTAAAACCAGATGACCCCAGAGCTTGGGCTTACAGGGGGCGTCTGTATACAAATTTAGGAGAATATGAAGAAGCGACTAAATCAATAGAAAAGTCCTTAGAGCTTAAACCAAAATATATTGAGGCACTTTTTAATAAAGGGTATTTGTTTTTTGAGATTAAAGACTATGAAAAAGCTCTTGATACAGTTAATGAAATTCTTGAAATTAAGTCTGCTTCTTTAAAAGCATTAAATTATAAAACCAAAATACTCTTTAAACTTAAGCGTTATCAAGAGCTAATTTCAACTTTAGATGAAATTCTAGAATTTAATATTGAGGATGCTGAAATATGGTTCCTCAGGGCGACTGCCTTCGCTAATCTTAATGAAGATGAGAAAGCTCTAACATCTTTTGAAATATCATCAATGCTAGATCCATTTAACTGTAACACATGGATCAATAAAGCATCTATTCTTTCAAAAATAAATCGATTAGATGAAGCTCTGGAAGCCTATGATAAAGCTCTCAAACTTGAACCATATAGTTCAAAAGTTTGGAACAGTAAAGGTTTTGTTCTGTCTAAGCTTGGAGATTATGAACAGGCTCTAAAAAGTTATGATAAAGCTCTTGAGCTGAACTCTTATGGCTCTAGAATATGGGAAAATAAAGGATTTACACTATCTAAACTTGGGGAGTATGAAGAAGCTTTAAAGAGTTATGATAGAGCTATTGAACTAGACCCCTATAAGTCCAGAGCTTGGGAAAATAAAGGATTTACTCTATCTAAACTTGGAAAATATGAAGAGGCTTTGGAGAATTACAATAAAGCTATTGAACTGGATCCCTCTAAACCCGGAACATGGGATAGTAATGGTTTCGCTCTTTCTAAGCTTGGGAAGTATGAAGAGGCTTTGAAAAGCTATGATAAAGCTCTTGAAATGGATCCGGAAAGACCTAAAACTCTGGATAATAAAGCTTTTGCTCTTTCTAAACTTGAAAGATATCAAGAATCACTTGATATTTATAATAAAGCATTAAATATGAATCCAAATGATGCGAAAATACTTTCAAAGCTAACTTTTGTTCTTTCCAAGTTAGGCAAGAACGAAGAAGCACTACAAGTTCTCGAAAATCTCTTAAAAGTTGAACCAAATAATGATAACAGTTGGTACGAAAAAGGAGTTATTCTTTCTAAATTGGGTAAGCGTGATGAAGCTCTGCAAGCTTTTGCTATGACATTAGAAGTAAAGAATCGTAAGAACATAACCCCAGAAAAAAGTGGCTATCTCTGTACAGAAATGGATTTGGAGGATAATAGGGCAGAAAGAAATGAAATAGAGAGTAATGAAATAGAGAGTAATGAAATAGAGAGTAATGAAATAGAGAGTAATGAAATAG